>JBGSPT010000218.1:0-4171 GCA_041738475.1 Treponematales bacterium | reverse complement strand
CCCGGGGCAACCTGGGAGGCACGGGCATCGTGGGCGGCGGCATCCCGATCGCCGTGGGGGCGGCCCTGTCGATCCGCCGGCTGGGCCAGGACCGGGTCGTGGTGTGCTTCTTCGGGGACGGTGCCATGAACGAGGGCGCCTTCCACGAGTCGGTCAACCTGGCCGCGGTCTGGAAACTCCCGGTACTCTTCCTCTGCGAGAACAACCAGTACGGGGTGTCCACCCACGTAAAGCGTTCCACCAACGTGGAGGACCTGAGCCTCCGGGCGGCGGCTTACGGGATTCCCGGCAGGAAGGTGGACGGCATGGACGTCCTGGCGGTGTACGAGGCTGTCCGGGAAGCCGCGGCCTTCGTGCGGAAGCAGGGCCCCCTGCTCCTTGTGGCCCAGACCTACCGCTTCCTGGGTCATTCCAAGAGCGATTCCAACGTGTACCGGACTAGGGACGAGATCGAAGCCTGGAGGCGGAAAGATCCCATCCCCCGGTTCCGGGAACGCCTTGTCGAAGAGGGCGCGTTCTCCGAGGATCGCCTGGAGGATTGGGAGGAGGAGGTCCGGAAGGAGGTCGACGCGGCGTTCCGGTACGCCCGGGCCTGCGAGGATCCCGGGATGGAGGACCTCCTGAAGGACGTCTATGCGGACTGACACGGGAACCGGAGTCCGAAGGATCCGGGAAATCAGCTACGCCCAGGCGATCCGGGAGGCCCTTCGGGAGGAACTCCGGCGGGACCCCCGGGTCTTCTTCATGGGCGAGGACGTCGGCCTTTACGGCGGCACCTTCGGCGTGACCGCCGGCCTCTTCGAGGAATTCGGCCCCGAGAGGATCCTGGACACCCCCATCTCCGAAGCCGCGATAGCGGGTGCCGCGGCCGGCGCCGCCCTCACGGGCACGCGGCCGATCGCGGAGATACCCTTCAGCGATTTTCTCTCCCTCACCCTGGATCAGATCGGAAACCAGGCCGCCAAGATGCGGTACATGTTCGGAGGCGCCGTCCGGGTGCCCCTCGTGATCCGGAGCCCCGCGGGTTCGGGCACAGGGGCAGGAGCCCAGCACTCCCAAAGCCAGGAGGCCCTGTTCTGCCACTTTCCCGGCCTCAAGGTGGCCGTTCCTTCAACGCCCTACGACGCGAAGGGGCTCCTCAAGACCGCTGTCCGGGACGACAACCCCGTGGTCTTCCTGGAGCAGAAGCTCCTGTACAAGGAGACCGGGCCCGTACCGGAAGAGGAGTATCTGGTTCCCTTCGGGAAGGCCAATGTGAAGCGGATCGGCACGGACCTGACCATCGTGGCCTGGGGACGCATGGCGGGGATGTGTCTGGCCGCCGCGGACAGGCTGGCGGCGGAAGGTATCTCCGCGGAGGTTGTGGACCCCCGAACCCTGGTCCCCCTGGACTCCGAGACCATCGTGGCAAGCGCCGCCAAGACCGGGCGCCTTCTCATCGTCCACGAGGCGGTCCGAACCGGAGGTTTCGGTGGAGAGATCGCGGCCCTCGTGGCGGACAGCGAAGCCTTCTCCAAGCTGAAAGCGCCGATTCGGAGGGTGGCGGGATTCGACATTCCCATACCCTACAGCCCTACCCTGGAACGGAACGCCGTGCCGACCCCGGAGCGCATCGAAAGCGCCGTACGCGACCTGATGGCATTTGAATCGAAGCCCGAAGCATCCCGAACCCGGGCGGACCCGGCATGAGCGAACCGGTCGCCGTCCTGATAACCGCGGCGGGCCGAGGTGTGCGCTTCGGGGGAAAAAAGGAAACCGAGGACCTGGCCGGCAGGGCGGTGCTGGACCGCGCGATTTCCGCCTTCAGCCGCCTTTCGGGCCTGACTGCCCTGGTGATCACGGCCCCGGAAGGCTTCGAGCTGTCCATCCGCGGCGCTCTCGCCTCCCATACTCTGTCGAGCCTGGAAAGCCGCCTGGGGGACAGATTCGTGATCACCCCGGGCGGCGCGACCCGCAGGGATTCGGTCCGGCTCGGACTGGAAGCCCTGGCCCGGGCGCTAGCCCCGTCGGAGACGACGGACGGATCGCCCGCCGCCCTGCCGGAATCCGTACAGGACATGGTGGTGCTGGTCCACGACGGCGCGAGGCCCTGGCTCAGCCAGGACCTCGCGGAAAGAGTCGCCTCCGTGGCGAGCCGCGTCGGAGCCTGCGTCCCCGTCACGGGGCTCGTGGAAACCCCCAAGGAGATCTCCCCCGACGGCCTTGTGCTGCGTCATCCTCCCCGGTCCACCCTGGCCAACGCCCAGACCCCCCAGGGATTCCGGCTGGGTCCCCTCCTGGAAGCCCACCGAAAGGCGGAAATGGAACGGGTGGACGCCACCGACGACGCGGAGCTCTGGGCACGCTACGTCGGCCCGGTGGCCTGGACCGAGGGTGAGCGAAACAACCGGAAAATCACCTTCCGGGAGGATCTTCAATTCCGACCCGGGGATCCGGAGGAGGACGACCTTGGGAGCTTCCTGCCGGGTCCGGTGGCCGGGATCCGTCCGGGAAGCCTTGCGGGATCCGGAACCCCGTCCTTCCGTGTCGGCGAGGGCTGGGACGTCCACCGGCTCGGACCCGGACGGCGCCTCGTGCTCGGGGGGGTCGAGATCCCCTCGGAGCTCGGAGAAGAGGGCTGGTCCGACGGGGACGTGCTTCTTCACGCGGTGATCGACGCCCTCCTGGGCTCCGCGGCCCTGGGGGACATCGGGCTTCACTTCCCGCCGGGCGCCCCGGAGTGGAAGGACGCGGATTCCCGGGAACTGACCCGCCGGGCCCGAGGCCTGGTCCTTCGGGCCGGTTGGAGGCCGGTCAACTTGGATTGCACGGTAGTGCTGGAGCGCCCGAAGCTCGCGCCCTTCCGGGATGCGATCCGAACCAGCCTGGCGGAGCTCCTGGACATGGATGCCGAGGCGGTATCCTTCAAGGCCAAGACCATGGAAGGCCTGGGCCCCGTCGGAGAGGGCCGGGCCGTGGAGGCCCGGGTTGTCCTCCTGGCCGTCCGGGCCTGAACCAGGCCGAAACCCTCCCCTAGCCCGTACAGACGTCCACCCAGGCCTTCGCGGCGGAATACTCCTCCAGCTGGGCCAGGGTGCAGCGGAGGGCGGAGTTGCCGCTGCCGCAGGCAGGGAAGACGTAGTCGAAGCGCCGCAGGGACCCGTCCAGGTAGACGTCCAGGTCCGTGGCAAGCCCGAAGGGGCAGATCCCTCCTACGGGATGCCCCGTCCTCTCCAGGGCTTCCTCCGGGGAGAGCATGGAAGCCTTAAGTCCGAAGGCGGCCTTGAACTTCTTGTTGTCGATCCGGGCGTCCCCGGCGGCCAGGACCAGGAGGGGACGCTCCCGCCCCCGGAAGGACAGGGTCTTGGCTATGCGGCCCGGCTCCACCCCCAGGGCCCGGGCCGCGAGCTCCACGGTCGCGCTGGATCGGTCGAACTCCAGGATATCCCCGTCCCGGTTCCATCGTTTCAGGTACTCTCTCGCCTCAGGAACGCCCATACCGCCTCCAACCATGATGTCGATCGGGTCCGCTCGAGTATCGCCCCGAGGGCGCCGGGCGCGCAATAAAAAAAAAGGACCCGGTCACGGGAATCTCGAACCCAGGGCGAACGAAAGCTCCCAGGGCGGGGCCTCCCCGTCCTCCGCCCACTCCGAGGTTCCGGCGCGGGCCGTCCAGGAGCCCCGGGCGGCGGGAACCTCGAGGATCGCCGCGGATTTCCAGCATGGGCCGTCGGCCGTCCATCGCCTCGAGCCCTCCAGCCGCAGGCTCGGCCGGCGGGGAGGGGCGAACTCCAGGGAGGCGGTGACCTCCATGCGGGTGAGGTCCGGGCCTTCGGATACCCAGGACGCCCGGCCGGAAAATCCGACGGTCCTTCCGCGGAATCCCGCCCAGAGGGCAGGATCCAGTCGCAGGGAAGGCCGTCGGTCCGAATCGCAGGCTCCCAGCTCGGCCCCCCAGTTCCAGGCCTTTCCGGTCCATGACGCACGACCGAGGGATTCCCAGTCGGGGATCCCCTCCGGGCCGATTCCGGCCCGGGCCCGGCCTTCCAGCCGTAACCGCGGCCTCACGACCCAAGATGCGTCGGACCTGAGCTCCCAGCGGTCCGCGGCATCCCCCCCGAGGCCCTTCCAGCCCGGGGAGGCTCCGGAGATCCTGCAGCTCCACCGCAGGGCTCCCGAGGCGTGCTCCGCC
>JBGSPT010000040.1:0-2735 GCA_041738475.1 Treponematales bacterium | reverse complement strand
CCCGGATCTGGCCGGCCCCGGGGAGTACGAGACCGTGACCGACGAAGCCGCCTTGGACCGATGGCTGACAGCGGCGGCCCGGGCGGGAACCTTCGCCTTCGACTGCGAGACCGACGGCCTGGACGACCTGGCCGCCCTTCCCGTGGGCTTCTCCCTGGCCGTGGAGCCCCGTAAGGCCTGCTACGTCCCGATCCGCTGTCCCGAGGGGACGGCGATACCGGAGACCGTACTGAAGACCAAACTGGGCGCCCTCCTGGCCCGGGAAGACCTGGTCATGGCGGGGCAGAATCTCAAGTTCGATCGGCACATCCTGGAAAACTGGGGGATCCCCGTCCGGTGCCGACCCTGGGACACCATGATCGCCGCGTGGCTCCTGGACGCCGAGAGGTCCGCCTTCAACCTGGAGGCCCTGGCGGAATCCTACCTGGGTTACCGGGGTATCCGCTTCGACGAGGTGGTGCCCAAGGGCTCGACCTTCGAGAAGGTGCCCCTGGCCCAGGCCTCCACGTACGCGGCGGAGGACGCGGACCTGACCCTTCGCTTGGCGCTCCGCTTCGGGCCCGAGCTGGACCGGGCGGGCCTTTCGGACCTCTTCCGGGACGTGGAGATGCCCCTCCTGCCCGTGCTTGGGGACATGGAACGCGCGGGCATCCGGGTGGATCCCGAGGAGCTCCGGCGTTACGGCAGGGAGCTGGACATCTCCCTGCGGAACATCGAGGCGGAGATCTACAGTCTCGTGGGGCACGAGTTCAACATAGCCAGCACCAAACAGCTTCAGGAGGTCCTCTTCACGGAGCGGAAGCTCAAAACGGGAAAGAAGACCAAGACGGGATACTCCACGGACATCTCCGTCCTGGAGGAGCTGGCCCGGGAAGACCCGGTGCCGGAGCGAATCCTGCGTCACCGGACCCTGGCCAAGCTCAAGAGCACCTACGTGGACTCCCTGGCGGAACTGGCGGGTCCCGACGGCCGCATCCACACCCACTTCGTCCAGACCGGGGCAGCCACGGGCCGCCTGTCCAGCCGGGACCCGAACCTCCAGAACATCCCCATCCGGGAGGAGGAGGGCCGCAGGATCCGCCACGCCTTTTCCGCCGATCCGGGGCATGTCCTGGTGTCCGCGGACTACTCCCAGATCGAGCTGGTGGTCTTCGCCCATCTCTCGGGGGATCCCGAGCTACGGAGGGCCTTCGCGGAAGGGACGGACATCCACCGCCGCACCGCCAGCCTGATCTTCGGAATCCCGGAGGCGCAGGTCGGCCCGGACCAGCGGCGCATCGCCAAGACTATAAACTTCGGGGTGGTCTACGGGATGAGCGCCTTCCGGCTTTCCAACGAGCTGGGCATCGGAAGGGCGGAGGCCCAAAAGTTTATCGACGCCTATTTCGAGCGCTACGCCGGAGTACGCCGCTTCATGGACGCGACTATATCCGCGGCGGAAAAGGACGGCTGCGTCCGGACCCTCCTGGGGCGGAGACGCCCCGTCCCGGCGGTCGTATCCCGGAACAAGACCGAGAAGCAGGCCGCCGAGCGGGTGGCGGTTAACACGCCCATCCAGGGCAGCGCCGCGGACATCGTCAAGCTGGCGATGCTGCGGGTGCGCCGCGCCCTGGCGGATCTCGTGCCCGAAGCCCGGCTTCTCCTCCAGGTCCACGACGAGCTGATTGTGGAGGTACCCGAAGCCCGGGCTTCCGAGACGGCGGCGGCCATGAAGCGGGAGATGGAGGGCGCCGTCCGCCTGACCGTGCCCCTGAGGGTGGACGTGGAGACCGCGGCCCGCTGGGGGGAGATGCATTGATGATCCTGGGCCTCACGGGAGGCTACTGCGCGGGGAAGAACACGGTCGCCCGGCTGCTTTCCGAGCGGGGCTGGACCTGCTGCGACGTGGATCTCCTGGGCCACGCGGCCCTGGAACGGAGCCTGCCCGCCGTGACGGAGCTTCTCGGCCCGGGAATCCTCCGCCCCGACGGGAGCCCCGACCGCCGGGAGATCGGCCGCCTCGTCTTCTCGGACCCCTCCCTCCTGGCCCGATACGAGGCGATCGTCCATCCGGCCCTCTTCGCCCTGGTGGACGGGGTAATCTCGGAGACCGGCGGAAGGGACCTCTGTCTGAACGCCGCGATCCTCTACAAGCTGCCCCAGCTCGCTCGGTGCGGGGCGGTGATGGAAGTACGCTCTCCCCTGCCGGCGCGGATCCGCCGGGGACGGGCCCGGGACGGGCTCCCCCTGGCCGCCGTCTTGGATCGGATCCGGCGCCAAAAGCCCCTCTGGGAACGCCGGCGGGAGTATGCGGGGCCCGTTGTCGTCCTCCGCAACTCCGGCTCGGAAGCCCGCCTGGCCTGCCTGCTGGACGCGGCCCTGGAGCGCCTCGGACGAGGCCGGCCTTCCCCATCACAAGCTTCGTGACACCCCGGCGGTTGCGCTAAGCCGGACCGGCCTTCCCGCCGATAAAGGAGAAAGGAACCGGCGTCCGCCGCCCCGTATAAAGGCCGCGGGCAGGACCGGTTCCCCAACGTTCGGGAGGGGCTTGCGATGCCTGTAGAGACGAAGAAGGTCCTGTGGACCGTGATATCCGTCGGTTTGTTCCTGGTCGTGTTCTTCGGGACTGCGATTCTGCTCTTCGCCCCGCGCAGAGGGGCTCCCCAGGCGCCGGCGGCGATCGGGAACGAGGCACCCCCCCGGGCCGCGGAGCCCGACGAGTACCTTCTCAATCCCGTTCCGGCCCCGGACCCGGC
>JBGSPT010000017.1:0-2997 GCA_041738475.1 Treponematales bacterium | reverse complement strand
TGGGCGCCCCCGAAGGAGAAGCCCTCCCCGAAAGCCTCGGTGAAGCCCCAGTCGGGCAGGGCCTCGAGCTCGACGTGTCGGACCCCGAAGAGCTCGGACAGGGCCCGGCTGTCCGGGTCCAGGGCCCCGCTCGGGTCGTACATCCCCGTGGCCGCCTCCCCGACGAGGAGGCCCCCGGACTCCGCGAAGGCCCGGAGGGCGGTCCGCTCCTTCTGGTCCAGGCAGAGGGCCATGGGCACGAAAAGGACCCGGACGCCCTCGGAGACCAGGTGCTCCAGGTAGTCCTCGTGGATGAAACGGACGGGGATCCCCGCCTCGTAGGCGGCCCGGTAGATCCCGGCCACGCTCCCGGCGTAGAGGTCCTCCCGGCGCTCGGCGCAGAACGAGAGGACCTGGCTCTTCCGGGACAGGTAGATCGCGTTGACCGGGAGGACCCGGGTCGCCGCGTCCAGCCGGGGATCCGAGAGCTCCCGGGCGCAGGCCCCCGCCTCCCGGGACCGTTCGGTGTTTTCCCCGTCGTACGCGGTCAGGCCGAAGCCCGGGGACTCCAGGCCCGCGGGCTCCGGGGCGTACTGCCAGTAGAGGACGCCCTTCCCTCCCGCGGCCAGGGTGTTATAGTTCCAGATCCGCACGTCCCGGCCCGTCGGCGCCTCGCCCCCCAGGAAGCCGGCCTTCCCTCCCCCGCCCTGGAGCTCGACCTGGTAGAACCGCTTCCCCCGAGCGGCTTCGGCCGTGACCTCGTTGTGGGCCAGGTGGGTGAAGGGATGATGCTTGCCCTGGAGCCACTTGGGGAAGCTCGAGAGCCCGAAGACGTCCACCTCCCGGGCCAGGGAGAACTCGTCCCCCAGCTCGTTGCCCAGGCCCCCGGCCAGCTTGTTTCCAAAGGTCGCGCTGTAGGCCACGTGGGTCTGGATGGTCTTGCCCGGGGCGCCCCGACGGGCGGCATCCACCCGGATCCGAAGGTGCCGGGCCAGATTTTCGATCCAGAAGAGACGCCAGTCCAGCATGTCCGCCCAGGTACCGAAGCGCGGGGGCGGCTCGACCTCGGACCAGTCCGAGAGGCGTCGGAACCAGGCGGCGTTCAAGGACGCGAGGTCGCCGTACTTCTCTTTGAGCCAGCGGCGGAACTCGGCCCGGGAGTGCTCGCAGTAGCACAAGAGCTCCCCTCGGTAGTCGAACATGGGCTCCAGGTGGGGCTCGTTCCACACGTCCAGGGCGACGACGGAACGGGCCGTTCGGTACCGCTCCGCCACGGCCTCGATGAAGCGGGCCACGAGGTCCGCGGCCTCGGGCTTGTCCATGCAGAGCCCGGGCCAGCCCGCGGAGGGGAGGTTCGGCGGACCGCCGAAGGGGATCGTCTCCCCCCGGCCGGTCCGGTACAGGGCGTCCTCGTTGCTCGGGAGGACCCAGGGCGGCGCGCCCTCGGGGATCGTGTTGATCACCACCCCAAGGCCCCGGCGCTCGGCGATCCCGCACAGGTCGTCCAGGTCCGAGAAATCGAGGCGACCGCGGATCGGCTCGATCCAGTTCCACACGGCCCAGAGCTTCACGGTGTTGAAACCCAGGTCCGCCATGTTCGCCAGGTCCCGGTCCCAGCATTCCCGGCCCGGGAAGGGGGGCCTGTAGTACTGCGCTCCGAATATCATGGGTATCTCCCCGTGCCGTCCGCCCGGCGGATCAGCCCTTGACGGCCCCGGCGGTCATCCCGGTAACCAAGTATTTCTGCATGAGGAAGCCGACCACGATGATCGGCGCGATGCTGATGGTCGCCGCTGCGGAGCACTTGCCCCAATCCACGGAGATGGCCCCCACGTAGCGGGCGATCCCGACGGTCAGGGGGTAGGTGTCCAGGTTGGTCAGCTGGAGCGAGAACAGAAGCTCGTTCCAGGAAAACTGCATGATCAGGATCATCGCGGACGCGATCGCCGGGGTGAGCATGGGGAAGATGATGCGGGAGAAGGCCTTCATCCGGGAACAGCCCTCCACGGTGGCGGAATCCAGGATCTCCCCGGGGATGTCCCGGACGAAGGAGGCCATGATCCAGGTGACGAAGGGAAGCCCCATGGCGGAGTGAGCCAGGATGGGGCCGAGATAGGTCCCGGTGAGGCGCAGGCGGTTCATGAGGATGAACATGGGGAGGAGAACCGTGATCGCGGGAACGAGCTTCCCGATCAGGAGCAGGTTGGACAGGCGCTCCCCGAGCCTCGACTTGAAGAGCTTGAGCCCGTAGGCCGCCAGGGTGCCCAGGGCTAAGGTGGTGACGGTCACGGAAACGGATATGACGATGGAGTTGACGAAGTACCGCAGGAAGTCGTCCAGCTCGAAAAGCCGCTGGAAGTGGGTGAAGATGGGCTTGAAGATCAGGGCCGGGGGCATCCGCTTGATGTCCAGGGTCCGCCGGAAGGCGTTGGACACGATGATGTAGACCGGCGTCACCGTCCAGAGCCCGAACATCAGGAGGAAGAAGGCCTTGGCCAGGCGGGGCGGCCACTTGCTCGGGGCTATCATGCGGGGATTCCGTATCATCTCAGCGATCCCTCCGGTTTCGGTTCTGCAGGATGAAGGGAATCCCGAAGATCCCGAACGTGGCGATCATGGCGACCATGGAGACCGCGATCCCGTAGCTCAGGTCCCCGTTCTCGAATCCCTGGGTGTAGGCGTAGATGCTCAGGGAGACCGTCGAGTTGTTCGGGCCCCCGCCGGTCAGGGCGAAGATGATGTCGAAGACCTTGATGGTGTCCACCCCGCTGATGAGGAGGATCACCAGGTACACGTCCCTAAGGAGGGGCAGCGTGATCCGGAAGAAGATGGACAGGGCCCCCGCCCCGTCCACCCGGGCGGCCTCGTAGAGTTCCGTCGGTATGGACACGAGGCCCGCGGTCAGGACGATGATGAGGAAGGGGACCACCTGCCACCAGTGGGCGATGATCGTGGACAGAAGGGCCGTGGAGGCGCTGGTCACTCCCGGGAAGAACTCGAAGGGGATCCCGACCCGGT
>JBGSPT010000479.1:0-10278 GCA_041738475.1 Treponematales bacterium | reverse complement strand
GCGGACTCGGCCTCCGCCGGGCCCCCGCAGATGGCCAGGGCTTCCCGGGCGGTCAGGGCCAGGGTGTCCGTGACCCCGGGCCTCCAGGCGATCTCGATCAGGGCGGACCAGCCCGGGATGAGGTCCGCGGCCGGTTCGTCCAGGGTCACCCGCTGGACCACGGGGTCCGAGAAGGCTTCCTCCGCCACCGGCCCGAGTACCGGAACGCCCGGCAGGATCACGTCCACAAGACGGACCTTCAGGCTTCGCCCCAGTGAGCGGGACAGTTTTTCTGAAACCCCCGACCCGGGGCCGTCCAGTCCCGGGTCGGCGTAGAAGATTTCTATACGCATGTATGGACGGATAGTAGCGGAATCAAGGCGGTTTTAATAGCGGGGCGCCTGCACCGCGGGACCGGGTTGAAACGGAGGGATTGAACCGGTACCCCCGAGGACGGCTCTCCCCGGGGGCACGTTTCCGGGTCAGAGCTTGAACCGGAATCCCGCCGCGGCTCCTATCGCGCCGTAGGAATCTCCATCCTCAAACAGGAGGGAATAGACGCCTTCCACGAAGAATCCCGCCAACCGGAAGCCGACGCCCGCTTCGACGAACGGGAGGAGGTCGCCCCCTTTGTCCCCTACGGACAGCAGGCCGCCGCCCTGGGCCTTGGCGTAGATACCCAGGAGGATCGGGAGTTCGAGTCCGGCGGAAGCGTCGGCCCAATGCGACTCGTCTCCGCGTAAGATCGTGTAGTGCGCGTCGAGTCGAAGCGCCAGGAGGCGGAAGAGGGACAGGCGGGCGCTCGCCCCGAACCGAAGGAATGTCGTGTCCTCACCGGTAATTTTCAGGATGCCCGCGGCGGGCCCGATGGAGAACCCCTCTTGGGCCGCGGCCGGAAGGACGGAGAGCGCGAGGAAGGCGACGAGGACGAGTACCTGGAATCGTTTCATCTACTTTTCCTCCTGAGTATGGATCGGTATTGAAACAAGTGTATGCCCGTTTCGACGGAGTCGCAAGAAATTGCGATAATTCTTTATATAAAAATGGGGCCGGCGGACCGGCCCCGGAAAAGCCCGGATCAGGTGCTCTAGTCGTCCCCGCAGGCCGAGGGCGCCTTTTTCGTGAGCGCTGCCAGCCTGTCGGTTATCTTCTTCGCGAAGGGCAGCTGGGAGGCCACGGTCAGGGTGATCAGGATCACCAGGATCAGCGACACCGGCCGGGTGAACATGGGCACGAAGCTGCCCTGGGAGACCATGAGGGCCCGGCGCAGGCTCTCGTCCGCCATGGGACCCAGGATCATCCCGATGACCAGGGGGGCGATGGGGTATCCCATTTCGCCCAGGAAGTACGCGACGATCCCGATGGGAACCATCAGGTAGAGATTGAAGATGTTGTTTCCCAGGGAGTAGGACCCGATGATGCACAGGAGCCCCACGACGGGCATCAGGACCGGCTGGGGTATTCGCAGGACTTTTACCACCTGCTTGGCCAGGAAGATCCCGATCACCCACATGGCCGCGGCGGCCAAGAGGAGGATGGCCCCGGTTTCGGGCAGGAACTTCGGGTTCTCGATCAAAAGGAGGGGCCCCGGGGTGAGTCCGTGGAGCATCAGGGCCCCCAGGAGCATGGCCGCCGGGGGGCTGCCGGGGATGCCCAGGGTATAGAGAGGGATCAGGGCGCCCCCGATGCAGGAGTTGTTGGCGGTCTCGCTGGCCACGATGGCGGAGTAGGAGCCCTTGCCGAATTCCTCCGGGTGCTTGGACGCCTTCTTGGCGGTGCCGTAACTGGTCCAGGCGGCGATATCCTCCCCCAGGCCCGGCACGGCGCCGATCCCCACGCCGATCAGGCTGGACCGGACGATGTCCGGGAAGCGGCGCAGGACGGCTCCGAACTCCGGAACTATGCGGCCGATCTTCTGGACTTCCTTGATGGCGATCCGCTCCTTGAGTGTGCTGATCATCTGGGGGATCCCGAATGCCCCCAGGAGGATGGGCACCACGTCGATCCCCGAGTCCAGCTGGGGCAGTCCGAAGGTGAAGCGCGGATAAGACTGGAGCCGGTCCCGGCCCACCAGGGACAGGAAGAGCCCCAAGAAACCCGCGATCCAGCCCTTGACGACCAGGTCCGGGGTCACCAGGGAGCCCGAGATCAGGATGCCGAAGAAGGCCAGCAGGAAAAACTCGAAGCTGGTGAACTGGAGGGCCAGACGGGTGATGATAGGGGAGAAGGCGATCACCGCGATCATCCCGACCATGGTCCCGATGGCGGAGGAGGTGGTGGTGACCCCCAGGGCCTTGCCGGCCTCGCCGCGGCAGGCCAGGGGGTAGCCGTCCAGGGCGGTGGCCGCGGCGGCGGGAGTGCCCGGAACATTGATCAGCACCGCCGAATAACTACCCCCGTAGACGGCGCCCACGTAGATCCCCAGGAGGCTGACCATGGCCAGGGTGGAATCCAGGCCGTAGGTCACCGTGGTCAACAGGGCTACCCCCAGAGTGGCGGTCAGGCCGGGCAGGGCGCCGAAGACGATGCCCAGGAAGACGCTGGCGAACAGGAGTGCCATGGCTAGGGGATTGATCAGGAGGGCGGCGGCGGACGAGCCCAGATGGCCCAGCAGGGTTAGGAATTGCATGGTCTACTCCTGGACGGGGTCGAGCAGGTCGAACCGCACGTAATCCATCAGGGCGACGACGCCGCCCTCCCGGGGGAAGGGTATGTAAAGCAGGTACTTGAAGACGGGCACCAGTAGCAGGGGCACCGCGAAGGCGATCAGGACCAGACGCAGGAAGCGTCCCCGGCGTTCCCGCCCTGCAGCCCGTGCGGCAAGCAGGATGAACAGAGTCAGGAACAGCCCTCCCGGGATGTCCGAGGCGTAATAGAAGGACTCCTCGAACCGCGCGCCGAGTCCGCTGGCGAAGTAGGCGATCATCGGCGCCGCCAGGAGGAGGTACAGTATGAGGATCCTTCTGAGAAGGGCATCATCCTCGAAGGCGAACATGGACATGAGGGCGATGAGCAGGAAGGCCGCGGAAATCACGAAATCCACCCGGGGCATGTAGAGGAACACGGTCAGGACCACCGTGGCAGTCACCGCCAGGAACCGGAGCGACCCGGCTCCCGGAGCTTGCAGACGGGTGAAAAGCTTCCCGATCGAGCCCAGGGCTTCCCGAAGTCCCTCGGTCCCCGCTTCCTTGAGGCCCGTGAGGAAGAGGGCTATTCCCATGAGGATCAGCCCCGTCCCGATGATGTAGGGCATGAGGGCGGGGGAGACGTACCAGTCGTTCCGGACCCCCGATAGCTCCGCACCCCGCGGAAACCCCATCGCGGTGATCACGATGGAAGCTCCCGCGAGCACGACCAGGAACGAGAACAAGATGTCGGCTTTCCGGAGCCGTTCTTTCGGCAACATAGGTCCTCCCGAGGTCTGGAGTCCCGGCGGGCCGTGCCGGGCGTCTCAATATTTTGTATACAAAACAGTGTACTATACTTCCTGCTCTTGTCAACGGGCAAAAAAAGGCCGGCCCCGAAGGGCCGGCCGCAGGAGGGAGGTATCCCGGAATCGTCAGGGCTTGGGAATCCCGAGGGAGGCGGGGTCGTTCTTGGCCTGGCCGAGGTCCCAGAGGGTCCAGCAGAACAGGGACTCGAGCTTGGCGAAGATCGCCGCGGCGTCCTTGCCGGTCTTGCCGATGGGCTCGTAGTAGTTGGCCGCCAGGAATTCCACCACCTTCTTGGACTTCATGGTCTTCTTGAAGGCGTCGTCCAGCTTCTTCTTGACGTCCGCGGGCACGTCGTCGGGAACTCCGAAGCCGATGGCCTGCATGATGGGCAGGTACTTCTTGAGGTCCGGGTAGGCCTTGAAGGACGAGGGAATTTCCCCGAAGCCTTCGACCTTGAAGGGGTTGGCGATAAGCATCCCCAGGGGGCGGAGCTGGCCGGCCTTGATCAGCTGCTGCTGTTCCGCGATGGAGGTGACGACCAGGTCGATTTCCCCGGTGACCGCGGCGGTCTGGGTCGGTCCGGAGCCCGTGTAGGGAATGTAGTTGAACTTGGCACCCGTGCCCTGCTGGAAGGCCAGGAGGTTCAGGTGGTGCAGGCCGCCCACGTTTCCGGCCCCGGCCTTGATGGACTCGGGCTTGGCCTTGGCGGCGTTGATGAGGTCCGCCAGGGTCTTGTACGGCGAGGACGCCGGCACGGAGATCACGTCGGGGGATCCAGCGATCAGGAAGGGATACCAGGCGCTCATCCGTTTGTCGAAGCCGCCCATGGCGGGGCCGCTGACAACGGATTCGGAGAAGCCGGCTAGGTTATAGCCGTCGTGAGGCAGGTTCCATACGTGGAACATGCCGTTCGAAGCGCTGACGCCGCCGGTGACGTTGGCCACCACGACGTTGCGGCCAAGGGCCGCCCGCATCTCTCCGGCGAAAAGGCGGTTCAAGACGTCCGTACCGCCGCCCGCGCCGAAGACCACGGTGATGGTGATGTCCTTGGCCGGGTACCGTCCTTGGCCGAAGACCGCCGCCCCGAGGCACAGGAGAGCCAGGGCTAGCGTTAACATGCGTTTCATCGGTGCCTCCTTGAAGTGTATGGAAAGTTTTGAATACAAAATTAGATTACCACGCCCACGGCGGATGTCAAGGGAAATCTCGGAAAATGAGTTCCCTTGAAATACCAGGTTTAGTCTCCCGGGAAGGGAAAAACCGGGGTATTCTATACCCTCGCGCAACCCTGCGGCCGGGAGCGGATACTGATAAAAAATACCGATTAATCATCTTTTTTATAGCTCGGACTACAAGGCACCCTATTGTCATCTTTTTGCTTCTTTCATATACTACGGAAAGTAAATTATCTATATTTTTTTATATATACTACTGGAGGGATTCATGACTGCAGTCCAGACGGAGTTTTCCGCGGATCTCGTGCGGTTCATCGAGGAATGGAAGCAGAAGCCCGGCAGCCTCATCATGATGCTACACCGCATCCAGGAGGAATACGGGTACATTTCCCGGGAGTCTGCGGAGACACTGGCGAAGATGATCAACATGCCCATGGCCAAGATTTACGGGGTCGTCACCTTCTACCACTTCTTCAAGACTACGAAGCCCGGGAAGAACAGGCTTGCAGTCTGCATGGGCACGGCATGCTACCTCAAGGGCGGCCAGGCCCTGATCGAGGAATGCGAGAGCATCCTGAACATCAAGGTCGGCGAGGTGACGGACGACGGGCAGTTTTCCATCGATTCCGTCCGCTGCGTGGGCTGCTGCGGCCTGGCTCCGGTTCTTATGGTAGGAAACGACGTGTACGGCAAGCTGACTACGGATCAGCTCCCGGAGATCATCGCCAAGTACCGGAGCTGAGGGACGTGCACGCCAGCGTCTGCGACTTCGTCCTGGACGTGGTCCAGAATTCCGTCGAGGCGGGAGCCCGGACGGTGGAGCTGGACCTGGTCGAGGCCGGCAGCCGGATCTCGGTCCGGGTTGCGGATGACGGGCGCGGCATGACCGCAGAGGAACGGGAGAGGGCCCTGGATCCCTTCCGGTCCGACGGGGGCAAGCATCCGGGACGGAGGGTGGGCCTGGGGCTCCCTTTCCTGGAGCAGGCCGTCCGGGCGGTGGAGGGGGAGTTTTCCCTGGAGTCCCGGAAGAACCAGGGCACGACCCTCCGGTTCTCTCTTCCCTCCGGGCACCTGGACACTCCGCCCCTGGGGGACGTGCCGGGCCTGTTCCGTTCCGCCCTGGCCTTCGACGGCGCGTACGAGCTGCGGATACGAAGGCGGCGGGAAGCCCGGGCCGGAGCGCCGGGAACGGAGTACGAGGCGGCCCGATCGGAGCTCCGGGAGGCGGCGGGGGACCTGAGCTGCGCCTCGGCGCTGATCCTTGTGGGCCGGTACCTGGAATCCCTGGAGTATCCGGGGACGGACGGATAGAAGAAGTACGATTCGACCGTAAGGAGAAGGATATGGCAAAGATGACCCTGGAGGATCTCCGGAAACTGCGGGACGAGAGGAAGAAGGACCTCGAACGCCGTGACGTGGAGGGGAAGAGCGTGCAGATCATCGTCGGCATGGGAACCTGCGGAATCGCCGCGGGGGCCAAGAAGACCTTCGACGCCATCCTCGCGGCCGTGGAGGAATTTCACCTGGACAAGGACGTGGTGATCCGCCAGACCGGGTGCATGGGCCTCTGTTACGTGGAGCCCACGGTGGAGGTGGCCATGCCCGGCATGCCCGCCACCATCTACGGCAAGGTGGACGCCGCGGTGGCTCGGGAGATCGTACAGAAGCACGTCGTGGAGAAGTCGCTGGTGGAAAACCACATCTTCGACCGCCCCGCGGCGGACATCATCAAGCGGTAAGGCGGAGGGCCGACTCATGGCGTACAAGAATTTCATACTGGTCTGCGGCGGAACGGGCTGCGAGTCCTCCAAGGCGGACGAGATCTACAAGAACCTCCTGGCCGAGGCGGAAGCCCAGGGAGTCAAGGGCGAGGTCCAGATCGTCAAGACCGGCTGTTTCGGATTCTGCGAGAAGGGGCCCATCGTCAAGGTCCTGCCCTCCGAGTCCTTCTATGTGGAGGTCAAGCCCTCGGACGCGAAGGAGATCATCTCCGAGCAGATCGTGAAGGGCCGGGAGGTCAAGCGCCTCCTCTACAAGAAGGAACAACAAAAGGACATCGTGAAGCTCGAGGACATCGAGTTCTACCAGAAGCAGTTCCGGATCGTCCTGCGGAACTGCGGCGTCATCAATCCGGAGAATATAGAGGAGTACATAGCCCGGGACGGCTACGCCGCCCTGGAGAAGGTCCTCTTCGAGATGAAACCGGACGACGTGATCGCGGAACTCAAGACCGCGGGCCTCCGGGGCCGCGGCGGCGCGGGCTTCCCGGCCTGGATGAAGTGGGACCTGACCCGCAAGGCCGCCGGGGACGTCAAATACGTCATCTGCAACGCCGACGAGGGCGACCCGGGCGCCTATATGGACCGGTCCACCATCGAGGGAGATCCCCATTCCGTGCTGGAGGCCATGACCATCGCCGGGTATACCATCGGCTCCCACAAGGGTTTCGTGTACATCCGGGCCGAATACCCCCTGGCCATCGAGCGGCTCAAGATCGCCATCGCCCAGTCCAAGGCGATGGGGCTACTGGGGGACGACATCCTCGGCTCGGGCTTCGACTTCGACATCGAGATCCGCCTGGGTGCCGGCGCCTTCGTCTGCGGCGAGGAGACGGCCCTGATGCAGTCCCTGGAGGGCAAGCGGGGTATGCCCGTGCCGAAGCCCCCCTTCCCGGCCATCGAGGGCCTCTGGAAGAAACCCACCCTGATCAACAACGTGGAAACCTATGCAAACGTCCCGGTCATCCTGACCAAGGGCGGCTCGTGGTTCTCCAAGATCGGGACCGAGAAGAGCCCGGGAACAAAGGTCTTCGCCCTGACCGGAAAGATCAACAACTCCGGCCTGGTGGAGGTCCCTATGGGCACCACCCTCCGGGAGATCGTCTTCGACATCGGCGGCGGGATCAAGGACGGCAAGAAGTTCAAGGGCGTCCAGACCGGCGGCCCCTCGGGGGGCATCATCACCGAGAAGGACCTCGACTCCCCCATCACCTACGAGAGCCTCACGGCCCTGGGTTCCATGATGGGCTCCGGCGGGATGATCGTCATGGACGAGGACGACTGCGTGGTGGACGTATCCCGGTTCTACATGGAGTTCTGCGTCGATGAATCCTGCGGCAAATGCGCCCCGTGCCGGATCGGCACGAACCAGATGCATACCATCCTGAACAAGATCGCCAAGGGTAACGGTGAGATGGCGGACCTGGACAAGCTGGAGCGGATCGGCAAGGCCATGACCAAGGCCAGCCTCTGCCTCCTGGGCGGGTCCGCGGCCAACCCGACCCTCTCCACCATCAAGCACTTCCGGGACGAGTACCTGGAGCACATCCAGGATCGGAAGTGCCGGGCGGGCAAGTGCAAGGACCTGGTGGTCTACTCCATCGATCCGGAGAAGTGCATCGGCTGCGGCCTCTGCGCCCGGCGCTGCCCGGTCAACTGCATCACCGGGGAGAAGAAGCAGGCCCATGTGATCGACACGTCCAAGTGCATCAAGTGCGGCGAGTGCTTCAAGGTCTGCAAGTTCAGCGCGGTCCTCAAGAAGTGATCCGGCAAGGAGACGAAGCGAAATGGTAAACGCGAAGATAAACGGCATACCGGTGCATGTCGCCAAGGGCACTACGATCCTGGAGGCCGCCCGGAAGGTGAACGTCAAGATCCCCAAGCTCTGCCACAACAACGACCTGGAGCCCTGGGCGGCCTGCGGCATCTGCGTGGTCAAGAACGGCAAGAGCCCCAAGATGCTCCGGGCCTGCTGCACCCCCCTCGAGGACGGGATGGACATCATCACCAACGACGCGGAGCTGGTGGCCACCCGCCGAACCGTGATCGAGCTGATCCTCTCCACCCACCCGGACGACTGCCTCCAGTGCCCCCGCAACGGGGACTGCGAGCTCCAGACCCTGGCGGCGGAGTTCGGTATCCGTGAGCAGTCCTTCCCCAAGCGGCTCCGCGGCCTGGCCACGGACGAGTCCACGGGCACCATCATCCTCAACCCCGAGAAGTGCATCCGATGCGGACGCTGCGTGAAGGTCTGCCAGGACATGCAGGGGGTCTGGGCCATCGAGTTCCTGGGCCGCGGGGAGAAGACCCGCATAGCCCCGGCGGCGGACGTGGCCTTGGCGGAGGGCCCGTGCATCAAGTGCGGCCAGTGCTCCGCCCACTGCCCCGTGGGCGCCATCTACGAGATGGACCAGACCAAGGTCGTCTGGGAAGCCCTCATGAAGGAGGGGCCCGACGCCAAGACCTGCGTGGTCCAGATCGCCCCGGCGGTCCGGGTGGCCTTGGGCGAAGAGTTCGGCCTCGAGCCCGGTACGGTGATCACCAAGAAGATCTACGCAGCCCTCCGGCGCATGGGTTTCGACGTTATTTTCGATACCAACTTTTCCGCGGACCTCACCATCATGGAGGAGGGCACCGAGTTCGTGAAGCGCTTCACCACCGACGACGGCCCCCTGCCCCTGATCACCTCCTGCTGTCCCGCCTGGGTGGACTACATGGAGAAGTACTACCCGGACATGATCCCGAACTTCTCGACCGCCAAGAGCCCCCAGCAGATGATGGGCGCCATGATCAAGACCTATTGGGCTGAAAAGGCTTCTACGGATCCGTCCAAGATCTTCTCCGTCTCCATCATGCCCTGCACGGCCAAGAAGTACGAGAACAGCCGCAACGACGACATGTACTCCTCGGGCCAGAAGGACGTGGACGTAACCCTGACCACCCGGGAATTGGCCCGGATGATCAAGCAGGCGGGGATCGACCTGTTGAACCTGCCGGACGAGGAGCCGGACTCCCCCATGGGTCCTTATACCGGCGCGGGGACCATCTTCGGTGCCACCGGCGGCGTCATGGAAGCGGCCCTCCGGTCCGCGTACTACCTGATCACCGACGAGGACCTCAAGGACGTGAACTTTACCGGCGTCCGGGGCATCTCCGGCGTCAAGGAAGCCCGGGTCCACATCAAGGGAACCGACGTCCGCGTGGCGGTGGCCCACCAGATGGGCAACATCGCCATGGTCCTGGAGGAGGTCCGGAAGGCCAAGGCCGAGGGCAAGGAGGTTCCCTGGCACTTCATCGAGGTGATGGCCTGCCGGGGCGGCTGCATCGGCGGCGGCGGACAGCCTTACGGCTGCACCGACGAGGTGCGCCAGAAGCGGATGGCGGGGATCTACGCGGACGACGAGAAAAGCGAATACCGCTGTTCCCACCGCAACCCCTACATCGGCCAGGTGTACAAGGAGTTCCTGGAGAAGCCGGGCTCCCACAAGGCCCACAAGCTCCTGCACACCCACTACACCCAAAAGCCGGTATACAAGTAGCGTCAAGGCGGCTATGCCGCCTTGACGGCAACGATGGCCTGCGGGCCATCGTTGAATTCATAGGCTGAGAGGTTGCCGCCGGGGTGTCCATTAAGCCGGTTACTTATTGGACACCCCGGCGCGCTATTTAGGCGCGGAGATCCGAATTACGATTTCCTCCCCCTCCTCCACCTTCTTCAGGGAGTTGATCACCGCCAGGCTCACGTCCCGCACCAGGCCCTTCACGAAGGGGTTCATGGGCACGTTCTTTCCTCCGCAGGTCACGGTCACGTCTCGTTCCATACGATCCTCCAACAGCTTGATGAATCCGTCGATATCCCCCGGGGCCAGGCTCCGGACGCCCGCCGCGGCGGCCCGGGCGGCAAGACCCGGG
>JBGSPT010000450.1:0-3358 GCA_041738475.1 Treponematales bacterium | reverse complement strand
GGCCCCCGCTTCCGGATCCTGGATCCCCGGATCACCTGGGGCGGCCGCGTCCGCTCGGGGACCCTGAACTCGGTGGAGGAGGAGGCGCGGCCGGACGGGACCCTTGTCCGGACACTCCGGGGAACCCTTTCCCTGCCCGGCCGGGTCCGGGGAGGGCGGTGGACCCGGACCGAGACCCGGCTGTCCGGGGACGACGCGTTGTTGTTGTCCCTGGAGATCGAGTACCCCGAGACGCCCCATGCCGGCTATGACAAGGGGAAGGCGGTCCGCCTGGACCGGACCTGGGACCACAGATGGACCGAGGTCCTGCCCGCGGAGATTCTTCCCGCCTTCGACGCGGACCCGGCCCGGCCCTTCCGGGTGATCAAGCGCAATTTCTTCGGGGACGTGAGTTCCTACGCGGTCGACCACCACCTCGTCTCCGGGGCCCGCCGCACGGCCTCCTTCAACAACCACATCACCCATCCCTGGGTCGCCGTCTCCAACGGCTCCGAGGGCGTCCTGGTCGCCCAGTACGAGGGGGCCGCGTGCAATTTCGCCTTCTGCCCCCTGCGCTCCGAGGTTTCGGGCGGCCGTCAGCGCCTCCGGTTGAACCCCTTCGGGACCTACTACGGCCCCCAGTGGAAGTACGCCACCGCGGTCACGGGCCTGGGCCGGGCGATGGCCGTCCTCATGGCGGACCAGCTGGACAGCTACGCGCCGTCCTTCAACGGAAGGACCAGCCGCTTCTCTGTGGCCGTCTTCCCCTTCCGGGGGGTCGAGCCCCCCGAGGAGGTCCGGCGGCGGGCCCAGGATTGGGCGGGGGTTTGACTCTCCGGCCCCGGATCGGTATGCTCCTGTGTATCGTTCTATAGAAACACGGGGCGGCCTCTCGATCCCTCTCGGGCTCGCGGGCTCCCCGGTTCCTCATCCCCTCTTCTGAAACCGGAGGTTCCGTATGGGCGCGAAGGTGGTTCTGGCGTATTCCGGCGGTCTGGACACGTCGGTCATCCTGCAGTGGCTCCTCGACAAGGGCTACGAGGTCATCTGCTTCCTGGCCAACGTGGGCCAGCAGGAGGACTTTGAGAAGGCCCGCCAGAAGGCCCTCAAGATCGGCGCTTCCAAGGTATACCTCGAGGACCTGCGGGAGGAGTTCGTGACGGGCTACATCTACCAGGCCCTTAAAGCCAACGCCCTGTACGAAGGGCGCTACCTTCTGGGAACCTCCCTGGCCCGGCCCCTGATCGCCAAGCACCAGGTGCGCATAGCCCGGGAGGAGGGCGCCGAGTACGTGGCCCACGGGGCCACCGGCAAGGGCAACGACCAGGTCCGCTTCGAGCTGACCTACGCCGCCCTGGGTCCCAAGCTGAAGGTCATCTCCCCTTGGAAGGACGCCGAGTACCTGGCCGCGTTCCAAGGCCGCTCGGACATGCTCTCCTACGCGGAAAAGCACGGCATCCCGGTCAGCGCCACGGTCAAGAAGCCCTACAGCGAGGACGAGAACCTCATGCACATCAGCCACGAGGCGGGGATCCTGGAGGATCCCGCCAGCGCGGCCGCCGAGGACATCTACTCCCGGACCGTCTCCCCCAAGGACGCCCCGGACGAGGAAACCCGGATCGACGTCGAGTTCAAGGACGGCCTTCCCGTGCGGGTCTCCCGGCGGGGCACCAAGGAATCGGTCACCGGGGCCCTTGCGATCTTCGAGTACCTGAACGACCTGGGCCGGGCCAACGGCATCGGCCGGGTGGACATGGTGGAGAACCGCTTCGTGGGCATCAAGTCCCGGGGGATCTACGAAAGCCCCGGGGCCACGATCCTCTGGGCCGCCCATCGAGACATCGAGGGCATAGCCATGGACAAGGAGGTCATGCACCTCAAACTCATGCTGGAGCCCAAGTTCTCGGAGTACCTGTACAACGGGTTCTGGTTCGCCCCGGAGATGGACTTCCTCATGGCCGCCTTCAACCAGTCCCAGGAGGCCATCGACGGGACGGTCACGTTGTCCCTGTACAAGGGCAACGCTATGGCCGTGGCCCGGTCCTCCCCCACCTCCCTGTACAACCAGGAACTGGGGAGCATGGACGTGGCGGGGGGCTTCGACCAGACCGACTCCCGGGGCTTCATCCGGCTCAACTCGATCCGCCTGAAGGCCCACAACGTCATCCTGGACAAGCGGCACGTGGGGCTCTTCCCGAAGATCCAGGCCTAGGCCGGCGCCGCCGATCAAGTCCGGGGGCCGGAATCGGCCTCCGGGGCCGCGGCGGGCGCCTCCGGACGGGCGCGGTTTGATGTATAATCGAGCCATGGCGGTGCCATGAACTCGGTATTCCTAGCGACCACCCTTTCTCTCTTCTCCGGGTTCTTCAGCCTGGGCGCCGCCGCGTTCCTGTACCTGCGGTACCGGACCGTTATCCTCCGGCTCCTGGTGCTCTTCCTGTCCAGCCTCGTCCTCATCGGCCTGGGTTCCTGGCTGAGGGGCCTCGGCGGTCTGGCCGGCGCGGCGGCGGGGGCAGGGGCGCCGGCGGCCTTGGATGTCGGGGCGTCCATCCTCTCTCTGCCGGGGCTGGCCCTGAACGTGGCGGTCGTCCCGTTCCTGGTATGCGCCCTGGTCTCCCTGCCTGTCCCGGCCGGCTGGAAGGGAATCCTGGCCGCCTGGGATGTCCTGATCTGCGCGGCCTGCCTGGCCTATCCCTTCGTCCCGGACCCGGGGCCGGTCTTCACGGTCATGAACGTCCAGCTGGTGCTCACCATCGGGGCGTCCCTGGCCGTCCTGGCTGGAAACCTCCGGAACGTCGGGAAGCCCGCTCTGCGGCGGGCTCTGGCCGTGTTCCTGTGGGTCAGCGGCGGTTTCCTGGTCTTCCTGGTCCTGGACATCCTGACCACCCGGTTTGACATCCGGGCCCTCGCGTTTCTGGACGGCCTTTCCCTGCCGGCCTACCTGGTGGCCTTGAACGCGGGCAGTTTCCTGTTCGCCGGCCGCTTCCTGGGCTCGGAGCCCCTGGTGGAGGGAGGGCGCCTCACCGAAGCCTGCAGGGCCGAGTTCGGCCTGACCGCCCGGGAGACGGAGCTGGTCGAGCGGCTCCTGGGGGGAAGCACGAACCAGGACCTGGCGGACGCCCTGTACATCTCCCGGAAGACAGTGGAGAACCACCTGTACAACATCTTCCAGAAGATGGGCGTCCGGAACCGGCTCCAGCTGGTGGCGGTCTTGGGAGCCTGGAACAAGGAGACTTGGGGGTAAACACCCGGATTCCCGGAATTCCGCGAAATGAGGGTTTTCACCCATGGTGTTCCCGACCCGGGAGGGATAGGGTTTCAGCATCGCGATAACCGCGGTACCGCGGCCGGACGCGCCGCCCCGAACCGGGGGCGCCGC
>JBGSPT010000448.1:0-5008 GCA_041738475.1 Treponematales bacterium | reverse complement strand
GCGGCCGTGCCGGCGGCGAACGCCTACGACCGGGGCTCCCGGGCCTTGAACCTCCTGATCAAGGTCAACCTCCTGGCCCGGATGGAACGCGTACTGGATCTGCTGGCGGCAGGCGCGGCCCTGGATACCGCCGCCCGGAATCCCGAGCGGGGCCGCCTTGTGGCGGAAGCCCGGGAGCTCTACCTGTATCTGCAGGGCTTCTACGACAACCGGAACTTCCCCGAGTTCCCCGCGGGGGATGATTTCCTCGCGTCTGACGAGTACTTCGCCATGGGCGACAACCGCTACAACTCCCTGGATTTCCGTTTCAAGGAGACTCCCGGCATCCGGGACCTCGATCCGGCGGACCCGGCATCGGCGCGGTACGTTTCCATCCTGGAACCCTTCGCGGTCAAGCTCAAGTTCATCGAGGGCCACGCCGTCTTCCGGCTCTGGCCTCCGTCCCGGCTGGGGCGGATACGTTGAGAGAGGAGCCCGCCTGATGAAAGAGATCCGCGTGAGCTACCCGGACGGCCGGGTTCTCTCCTACCCCTTCCTGGTCAAGGCCTCCGACGCCCTGGGGCCCCTGGGCATGTTCTCCCGTCCCCTGGCCGCGGTGCTCATCAACAACGAACTCTGCCCCCTGGACTACTTCCTGACCACCGACTGCACCCTGGCTCCGGTGACCGTGGATACGAACCTCGGAGCGGCGACCTACCGCCGTTCCCTCTGCTTCCTCCTGGCCATGGCGTCCCGGGAGCTCTTCCCCAAGCGGCGCCTGGTTGCGGGAATGGCCATCGGCACGGGGTTCTTCCACTTCTTCGACGACGACGAGCCGGACGACCCGAAGGACATCGCGGCTCTCGAACGGCGCATGCGGGAGCTGGTAGAACGGGACATCCCCATCCGCAGGGAATGGATGTCCTATTCCGGGGCCCTGGACTACTTCCGGTCCCAGGGCCAGAGCGACACCCTCCTTTTACTGGAGCACATGAACGATCCCCGGATCGCCCTGAACGAGTGCATGGGATTCCGGGACCTCCACGTGACACCCCTGGTTCCCTCCACGGGCGTCCTGGGTGTCTTCGAGCTTGCCCGCTACCACGACGGGTTCCTCCTGCGCTATCCCCACAAGGAGGACGACAGGATCCCCCCCTTCGAGGACGATCCCGTGCTCTATCGGATCGCCAAGGAATACCGGGAACGGGGCAAGATCCTGGGAGTCTCCTCCGTAGGCGCCCTCAACGGGATCAATTCGCCCAAGAAGATCAAGGAGTACATCCAGGTCGCTGAAGCCCTGCAGAACAAGAAGATGGCGGAACTGGCGGATCAGGTGGCCGCCAGGACGGGTACGGTCAAGGCCCTCCTGATAGCCGGTCCTTCCAGCTCCGGCAAGACCACCACCTCCAAGAAGCTGGCCATCCAGCTCAAGGTCATGGGGTTCGAACCCGTGGTCATCGCCCTGGACGACTATTTCGTGGACCGTGAGCACACACCCCGGGACGAGAACGGGGAGTACGACTTCGAGTGCCTGGAGGCCCTGGACGTCGAGTACCTGAACGAGCAGCTCGTGGAGCTCTTCCGGGGGGACGAGATCGAGCTGCCCGCCTTCGACTTCAAGACCGGGACCCGGCGTCCCTCGGGGAAGAAGCTGCGGCTCTCCACGGGCCGGGAGATCGTGGTCATGGAGGGCATCCATGGCCTCAACGACAAGCTGACCCCCCGGATCCCCAGACAGCAGAAGTTTAAGGTCTACGTCTCCGCCCTGACCCAGCTCAACCTGGACGACCACAACCGGATCTCCACCACCGACAATCGCCTGCTCCGGCGGATCGTCCGGGATTGGCAGTTCCGGGGCAAGACAGCCCTGGACACCCTCAAGATGTGGGCTTCGGTCCAGAGGGGGGAACGTCGGCATATCTTCCCCTTCCAGAACTCCGCGGACGCCGCCTTCAATTCCGCCCTGGACTACGAGCTCGGGGTCCTCAAGATCTATGCGGAACCCGTGCTCCGGTCCGTCAAGCCCATCGAACCCGAGTACGCCGAGGCGGGCCGCCTGCTTTCATTCCTGGCGAACTTCTCCCCGATCCCGGCGCAGTTCGTACCTGGTAATTCGATCCTGAGGGAATTCATCGGCGAGAGCGAATTCAAGTACTGATCGCTCTCGCCGGTCCGAGAGGAATGGATCGTGAAGGGCCGCTCCGCGGCCTATGGAACGGCGAGAGCGAATCCAAATATTGAGCCCGCGAATCGCGCCGGGCCCCGGGCGGGCGCCCTGCGGCCGCCCTGTATCTACTTGCAGTAACAGCAGATATTTCAGAGACCAGCTCCAGGGGTTCACACTTCCGCTTTACTTCCGGTTTTTTCTGATCCATAATACGCGCATGTTTCTCTAATTCCACAAGGAGGAGTTGAGATGAGCAGGAAAGTGTTGACCATCCTCGCCATCGTTACCGCGGCGGCCCTGGCGCTTGCCGGGTGCGGAGGCGGAGCCGGGGCGGGAGCCGGAGTCGCCAAGGGCGATACGGGCCCGATCGTGGACAAGATCATCATCGACGTCCGCATGGACCAGTCCATCGCGGCCAAGGATACCATCGAGGGCAAGACGGACCTCTTCGCCTACGGCATGGACGCCAGCGTCTTCTTCGGCCTGCCCCAGGCGGACCGCGAGAAGCTCTCGGTCTACAACATTCCCTCCGGATCCTGGTCCTACCTCATGAACCCCATCCCCAACCAGGCGCCCTACGTCTGGAAGACCAAGACCGGGAAGGAATATTTCAACCCCCTGGCCATCCGGGAAGTCCGGTACGCCATCAACTGGCTCATCGACCGCAAGAAGATCGTGGACGAGATCCTCCTGGGCGGCGGCGAGCCGGCCTTCACGTCCATGACCCCCGGCCAGCCCGGCACCTACCGCTACAACATCATCGCCACCAAGCTGGGAATGACCGAGCGCGGCGACGAGAAACGGGCCATCGCCGAGATCACCGCGGCCCTGGAAGCCGCGGCCAAGCTCCCCGAGAACGCCGGCAAGCTCCGCAAGTCCGGACAGTTCTGGACCTACAAGGGCGAGCCCATCGTCGTGAAGTTCATCATCCGGGTGGACGATCCCCAGGGCCGCCTCCCCGCGGGCCGCTACGTGGCGGACCAGCTTGAGAAGGCGGGCATCAAGGTCGAGCGCCTGGAGTATGACCGCTCCAAGGCCGGCCGGATGGTCTACGGCGGGGATCCCGCGGACTATGACTGGACCATGTACACCGAGGGCTGGGGCGCCGGAGCCACCCGCCGCTGGTGGGACGTCTCCATCTCCCAGATGTACGCCCCCTACTACGGCTACATGCCCGGCGGCGCCACCGAGGGCTTCTGGAACTACAAGCAGGACGAGATCGACCGGCTGGCCGAAAAAAGCTACAACGGCTGGTTCCTCACCTCCGAGGAGTATTGGGACGACAACCTCAAGGCCCAGGAGCTGGGTCTGACCGAGGCCGTCCGGATCTGGGTCTGCTCCCAGGCGCAGTATTACATCGCCAACAAGGACCGGGTCACGAACCGCTTCGTGTACGGCCTCGGGGACGGCCTCAACGGCTGGTCCTTCATCACCGCGGACGTGAAGCCCAACGACAAGGGCGAAAAGATCCTCCGGGCCACCCAGTACTCCGCCAAGGGGGGCCTGTTCATGAGCGCCTGGGATCCCGTGGGCGTGGACGGCTTCTCGGACTCCTACGTCAGCCTGATCGTCGACCAGTGCACCATGCGGGAGTACTTCGAGGCGCCCAACACCGCCATCGACACCCCCTACCTGGTACAGTGGGACCTCAAGGACGTCCAGTCCAACGTGGGCCCGGACACCAACGGGGACGGCAAGCCCGAGGGCCTCATCGACGTGCCCGCGGACGCGGTCAAGTACGACTCGACCACCAAGTCCTGGGCCAAGGTCGGGTCCGGCGTCAAGGCCTACTCCACCGCCAAGTACACGGTGAAGGAATCGGTCTGGCACGACGGGAACAAGATCGGACTCGCGGACTTCGTCTACGCCCTGGGCTTCGTCGCCGACTGGTCCACCAAGGACGGGGACGCGGACCTGGCCTACGAGGAGGCCTACGCCTCCCAGTACCAGCCCACCATGGAGACCCTGAAGGGCGTCATCTTCAACAAGGACGGGAGCTTCACGACCTACTACGACTTCAACTGGCCGATGGACAAGAACCGCGTGGCCTACGGAGGCCTGTTGTCCCCCAAGGCCGGAAACCCCGGACGGCCCACCATGGTGCCCTGGATGATCACCGAGGCCATCGGCCTTCTGGTGACCGAAGGCGCCGCCAGCGGCTCCGTCTACGCGATCACCGAGGATCCCTCGATGACCCAGATCGACGTGGCCAGCCCCGCCTGCGTGGCGGACATCAAGGCCAAGCTCAACGAGATGGTCGAGAAGAAGCACGTCCCGGTCTACATCAAGGACCACATGAAGCCCAACGAGGCCGTGGACGCCTACAAGAAGGCCCTGGCCTTCATCGAGAAGTACGGCCACGCCTACATCTCCAACGGGCCCTTCTACATCTCCAAGATCGACTCCACATCCAACTACATGGAGCTCTCCGCCTACCGCAAGGGCTATCCCTTCAAGAAGGATTACTGGCCCAAGTTCTTCGCCCTGGACGTGACCCAGATCGACAACATGAACATCCCCGCCAACGCCCAGCGCAGCGCGGACGTCACCATCGATCTGACGGTCTCCCAGTACACCTACCCGGATAACCAGACCAAGCCCGCGGGCAAGGAAGCCAAGGCCCAGGTGACCCTCATCACCGACGCCGGCGAGAAGGTCTACGAGGCCAAGTACGTGAAGGACGGGTCCTTCCAGGCCGTGATTCCCGCCGCCGACCTCGGGGCTCTCCAGCCCGGCAGCTACACCCTGGTCGGGGAATCCAAGTTCGCGGACGAGGCCCCCTCGGTCAAACCCGCGGCCCTGGTCCTGTTCTAGGCTGAAGGCGAACATCTGAAAATCACGCGGCGCCCTGCGGGGCGCCGC
>JBGSPT010000442.1:0-6161 GCA_041738475.1 Treponematales bacterium | reverse complement strand
GCAACCCCGGAACTCTCCGCCGGGGACGAGGCGGCGATCCGGGCGGCCGTCGCCCTGCGTGCCCGGGCCGTGGCGGAAGGCGACAAGGCCCTGTACATGAGCCTTCTGGTTCGGGACGATCCGGCCTTCCTCCTGGAGCAGTCCCGGTGGTTCGATTACAGGCTATCCGCGGAGCTTTCCGAGTTCAGTCTGGAGGTGGAGTCCCTGGAACCCTCCGGTCCGGGGGAATGCAAGGTCGCCCTCCGCCAGAGATACCTCCTGGGCTCCGGCAGGGAGGTCCGGGACTGCCGTTTCGTCCAGCTCTACCGGAAGGCCGGAGGGACCTGGCTGGACGCGGACATCGCGTTCCGGACCCTCGAATCCGAGCACATGGTCGTCCGGTACGACCAGGGGGTGGACGGGCTTCGGGCCGCCCGCATCCTGGGGGACGCCGAGAAGGCCTGGACCACGGTCCGGGACTCCTACGGGGAGGCGCCCGAACGCAAGACGGTGGTGAAGCTTTTCTCCGGGCAGGAACCGCTCCGCCAGAACACCAAGATCACCATAGGCCGTCTCTTCAACGGCTGGGGCGAGCCCGGAGAATCGATCAAGCTGTTCGTCCGCTCCGATCCATCCCGCTCCTACGTCTCCGTGGTGGCCCACGAGCTGGTCCACGTCGTCACCCTCTCGACCAGCAAGAACCTTTGTTCCTGGTTCGCCGAGGGCCTGGCCGTCTGGTTCGGAAGCTTCGCGGCATGGGGGGGAACCTACCTGGACAGCGGGTACCACAAGAGCGGGGAGTACGACCGCTCCGTCGAATGGCTGGGATCCGTGGACTCCCAGACCATCGCCGACGAATACGAGTGGGGCGTCTACGGAGGCATGTCCGGAGTCGTCGTGAAGTTCATGGCCGAGCGCTACGGAGCGGACGCGCCCCGGGCCGTGGTCCGGGCCTTGGCGGCATACCCCCAGTTCGAGGAGGGCTACGTATATGCCGAGCACGACGCCCTGTTCCGGGGCTACCTCGACGGGGCGATGCGCGCCGTCCTCGGGGTGGGCATGGAAGAGTTCGACGCGGCCTGGCGGGAGTGGATCCGGAGCCTGCCGAAATGAACCGTTTCCCCGGCCCGCCGGCCCGCGGAGAATGGGCGAGGAGCTTCCGATGCCGACGATGAACGAGATCTACGCCGCCCACGCTGACCGCTACGACGAGCTGGTGTCCCGGGAGGACCGGGAGGGCAACCTGGGCAGGGAGCTCGAGCGCCTGGTGCCCGCAGGGACCTCCGTCCTGGAGCTCGGGGCGGGGACGGGGAGGGTGACGCGCCTCTACGCCGGCCGAGTCCGGAGCGCCCTGGTCTGCGACCGGTCGGCCCACATGCTCGGACGGGCCCGCTCGAACCTTTCGGAGTTCCGGGACCGCCTGGAGTTCCGGGTCCTGGACATCCGGGAGGCCCGCTCCCTGGAGGGTCCCTTTGACGCGGTCCTGGAAGGCTGGGCCCTGGGGCACTGCGCCCTGGAGGAGTACGGCAGGCTGGGAGACTTCCTGCGGGAAACCCTCGCGGCCCTGGAAGCCTTGCTCGCCCCCGGGGGACGGATCGTACTCGTCGAGACCCTCGGATCGAACACGGACCGCCCCGCCCCTCCGGGGGAGAAACTCGCCCGGGTCTACGGACTCCTGGAGGATGAGCACGGATTCCGCAGGGAGGTGATCCGGACGGACTACGAGTTCCCGACCCTCGAGGATGCCCGCCGGGTACTGGGATTCTTCTTCGGGCCCGACATGGAGGGGCGGATCTCGGACAGGATCGTACCGGAGTACACGGGGATCTGGGTCCGGGAAAGGAACGGACATGGAAACAATTCGGATCGCCCGTAAGGACGGAACCTTCATCCCGACCGAGTTCCACGGGAACGGCGGCCCCGTCCTGGGGGTGGTGATCTCGGGCTTCGGCTACACCTACCGGAATCCCCTGCTCTACTATGCCGCGAGCCTCCTGGCGGAGTCCGGGGCGGACCTGCTTCGGGTGGACTTCCGGTACTACGAGGACGAGGGCTTCCGGGTACTGGACGAGGCGGGGAAGGACGCCCGCTTCGAGGCGGACGCCGCGGCCGTGGCGGACGCGGTGGAGCGGGAAGCGTCCCGCAGGGAGCGGATCGTCCTGGCCGGCAAGTCCCTGGGCACCAGCGTGATCCGCCGATGCCTGCGCAGGCCGGCGGTCGCCGAGAAGTCCTCCCTGATCCTCGTGACCCCCGGATCGGAGTGGTCCGACTTCATCCCCGAGCTGGTGACGTCGGGGCGGCCGGCCCTGGTGGTCGGGAGCCTCGGGGACAGGTACTACCCGGTCCCGAACCTCGACGAGCTCCGGGCGGACCCGGAGGTGCGCACCCTGGAGCTGGAGGCGGGGGACCATTCCCTGGAAACCGGGGACGCGGTCCGGGACGTGGAAACCTTGAAGCGGATCGTCCAGGGGATGAAGGAGTTCCTGGAGGAGGCGGCCGGTCCGGTCCGGTAATCGTGGCCGCGGGGGGCGCCAGCTTCCTCCGACGGTTCGCGGTTCCGTCCGTCCATTCCCCTTAGGATCGTGTCCGCCTTCTCATCCTCCCCGCCAGGCTCCCCCCGAAGACGTGGACCAACAAGCCCGCCAGGACCAGGGCCGTGGCCGCCGCGTCCGCGGGCCCGAAACGCTCCCCCAGGACCAGGGCCGCGGAGCTGATCCCGACGATCGGGACCAGGAGGGAAAAGGGGGCTATGCGGCCCGCCCCGTGCCGGAGTATCAGGCGGTTCCACAGGCCGTAGCCCACCAGGGAGGCCGCGACAACCAGGTAGGCCAGGGACCCGACCCAAGCGAGGGTCGGCCGAGCCAGGGATGCCGCGACGGGTCCGGGCCCTTCCAGCCACAGCGAAAGACCCAGGAGAGGCAGGGGAGAGAAGACGCTGGACCAGACCACCAGGCCCAGGGCGTCGGCGCCGGGCATGGTCCGCACGACCACGTTCGCGGCCCCCCAGAAGAAGGCCGCGGCCAGGATCATCAGGGCCAGGGGGACCGTCAGGCCCGAGACCGATCCGCCCCGGCCCGACAGGGCGATAAGGACCAGGCCGGCCGCGGCCAGGGCCATCCCGGCGAGGCTGTGTATGCCGATCCGCTCCTTGAGGATCACGGCGGCCAGGAGGGCGGTGAAGAAGGCTTGGGACTGTAGGAGGACCGAGGAGAGTCCCGCCGGAGCCCCCAGCGCCAGGGCGGTGAAGAGGAGGCCGAACTGCCCGACTCCCAGGAGGAGCCCGTAGGCGGCCAGGGCGCCCCAGGTCGCAACGGGCTTTTTCACGAAGAGGACCGCCGGGAAGGCGCAGAAGGCGAAGCGCAGGCACAGGAGGAAGAGGGGCGGCACGTCCGCGAGCCCCAGCTTGACGACGGTGAAGTTGAAGCCCCAGACCGTGACCACCACCAGGGCGGCCCCCAGGGCTCCGGCGGACAGGCGGCCTTCGTTGGAATCGCGCATGGCCGGAAGTATAGCGGCCGAAAGCCGCCCGCGCCATGGTAGAATGCGCGGCGGAGGGATACCCCATGAAGGAACGCGATAACCGTCTAGGCCTGTCCGTCCGTCTGGGCTACGGATTGGGTGACGTCTACGGAGGCGGCAGCACCACGATCATCAATATGTACTACCTGTACTTCCTGATCGACGTGGCGGGTCTGCCCCCGGCCTGGGCGGGCACGGCCTTCCTGGTCAGCAAGCTCTGGGACGCGGTGACGGACCCCGTGATGGGCCTGATCAGCGACAACACCCGCACCCGCTTCGGGCGGCGTAGGCCGTACTTCCTGGCGGGCATCCCCCTGGTGTTCCTGTCCTTCGCCGCGATGTGGGTCCGGCCGGGGTTCGCGGGTCCCGGCGCCGCCTTCGCCTATTACCTGGCGGCCTACATCCTCTTCTCCACGGTGTACACCATGGTCTGGGTGCCCTACAATTCCATTGCCGCGGAGCTGACCCAGGACTACGACGAGCGCACCCGCCTTTCCTTCTACCGCATGGTCTTTTCGAACCTCTCGGGCATCGTAGCCGCGATCGCGCCCAAGGATCTCTTCGAGGGCTTGCTCTTCCGGGGCGATCCTCCCCGGGCCTGGCTCTGGGTGGGCATCGCCTTCGGCCTGGCTTTCGCCCTGCCTTATGTGGTCACCTTCCTGGCCTGCCGGGAAAACCCCGAGTTCATGGCCTTGCCCCGCAAGCGGATCGGGTCGGTGAAGGATTTCGTGGCGGAGAACTTTCTCAAGCCCTTCGAGAACCGACCCTTCCGGTACGTGATGTTGATGTATTTCTTCGGATTCATGGCTCAGGACGCGGTCCTGGGGCTGGCGGTCTATTTCCTGACATACGCCCTGGGGATTACCTCGATGATGACCCTCCTGGTCCCCGTGTACGGGGGTCTCCTGGTCTCCTTGTTCCTGGCATCCAAGCTGGCCCAGAGGATAGGCAAGCGGGAGACCTTCCTTGTTTCCGGAGTCCTGTGGATCGGGGCCCTGATCCTGGTCCTGTTCATGCGGCCCGGGATGTCCTTGGCGGTCCTGTACGCCTTCGGGTTGGCCTTCGGGGTGGGACTTGCCGGGGTCCAATCCATGGTCTTCGCCATATTCCCCGACGTTCCGGACGTGGACGAGCTGGCCACGGGCGCCCGACGGGAGGGCCTGTATAGCGGGATCTTCGCCCTCTTCCGCAAGGCCGGGGGAGCCTTCATCCTATTCCTGGTCGGCCTCCTGATCGACGTCTCCGGATACCTCGCCCCGGTCGGAGGCGTCCAGCAGGTCCAGACCCCGGGTTTCGTGGCGAGCCTCACGGCGATCTTCGTAGGTCTGCCCGCCCTCTGCGTGGCCCTGGCCCTCTTCGCGGCCTGGCGCTACCCCCTGTCCCGGGAGAGGCTGGAACGCATCCGCCGCATCAACGCCGCCCTGCGGCGGGGGGAGACCCTGAGTCCCGGGGACGAGGCGGCCCGGGCGGAGCTCCTGCCCCTCATGGCCGGAAGCCCGCGCAAAGGACGCGGCGGCCATGACTGAGACCGGACCCGCGGTATACCTGGCCTTCCGCTTCCACGTCAACTTCTACCATTCCTATCGGGGGGACTCCCTGGACGAGCGGGGCATCGGCAAGGACATCCGGATCATCCGGGGGATCCTGGCCGACCTGGACCGCCTGAACGCCGAGGGCATCCCCGTCCGGGGAACCTGGGACATCGAGAACTTCTACAGCCTGGAAACCCTGATGAGGCGCTTCGCCCCGGACCTGGTCGAGGGCATGGCCCGGCGGGTTCGGGAGGACCGGGACGAGGTGGAGCCCATGTCCTGGAACAACGGGATCGTGAGCGCCTGCACGGCCGAGGAGTTCGAGGAGCTCTCCCGCCTGGCCGCGAGCAATGCCGGGGGGTCGGGGCTCTCGGACGTCTTCGGCCGTTGGGTTCCGATCCTCCGGCCCCAGGAGTGCATGTACACCCCCTCCTTCCTGACCCGGTACCCCGCCGCCGGAATCCCGGCGATCAGCCTCTACTACTCGGCGGTCCCCTTCAACGGCTTTTCAAACTTCGTCCGACCCCTGTCCTTTCCGGAGCGGTACAACCCTCTGACACTGGAGAGCGCGAGCCTTCCGGGCTCCATGACCCTCCTGCCCTGCTACAACCACGGGGACGTAGCGGACCGTTTCGCTTCCCTGCGGCTCTGGCTCAAGAGCCTGCGGCGCCGCCAGCTCCGGATGGAGGAGCCCCGGGACCTCCTGCTGATCCTGGACGCCGACGCGGACGACGAGTTCTGGGCGGGAATGAAGATACCCGTCGTGTCCCGGCTCCTGCCGTCCTTCGACGGCCTGGCCAGGCTGGTCCGTTCCGTGGCGGATCTGCCCTTCCTGCGCTTTACCCGGCCCGGTGACTACCTCCGGGACCACCCCCCCGTGGGCCGGATCGTCCTGGACCAGGACACCGCGGACGGGAGCTTCGACGGCCTTTCGTCCTGGGCGGAGAAGTGGGAGAACACCGAGCTCTGGACCGTGATCCAGCGTTCCCGTCGCCTGCATGCGGCCGCCCGGGCTGCGGGCGTTCCAGCCGAAGACCCCCGCCTGGCCGAGTCCCTGCGGGAGCGCCTCCTGGCCCTGTCCACCACCCATTTCGGCATGGCCAGCCCGGTGATGAACGCGGGCCGCCTGGA
>JBGSPT010000399.1:0-4800 GCA_041738475.1 Treponematales bacterium | reverse complement strand
CCCGGGCCGAGTACAGGGGTACGATCCCGCCCCGGTACAGGGCCGCGACCGCGGTCCATGCGGTCGCGCCGGGGGTCCGGCGCCGTTCCAGGATGAGGGGGGTGCCCGGCAGGGCCAGCTCCGCTAGGCTTCCGGGGTTCGGGCAGTGGCAGGTCAGTACCTCCCCGGTTTCCGGATCCCGGGCCCGGATGACGAAGCGGTTCGGGCGCTCCAGGAACTCCGCGGCTCGGTCGTTTTTGAACCCCATCGCACACCCGTCTTCCATGGCTGAGAGTATCAACCGCTCCGGGGGCCAAGGCAAGGGTCGAGGCTGCGGCCTCCGACCGGAGGGCCTCACCAGTCCTTGACCGGAACTCCCAGGAGCATGCGCAGATCCACCAGCTGGCCGATGTGGTAGGAGTTGTGGTCGATCACGAGGCCCGCCATCTGGAGGAGGGTCTCGTCGATACCGGGACGGACCGGCATATAGAGGTCCCGCCCGGGATCCCGGACCATCCGTACGACGGCCGCAAGGTCCCGGTTGAACTTCTGCACCGTCCGGTCCCAGTCCGCGGTTTCCGCGGGGCCGTCCTCCTCGGGCCAGAGACCCGAAGGGTAGGGGGGGCTCACGTGCCCCTCGTTCAGGGCATAGAGGAGGATGTCCTCCTGGCAGACCGCCAGGTGCCACAGAAGGCCCCAGGCCGTATGTTCCAGTCCGGGAATCCGCTTCCCCGCGAGGTCCACGGGGAAGTCTTTCACGGCCTTCTCGAAGGGGATGTGGGCGGCCATGCCCGTCAGGTGCAGGGCGAGCCATTCCCGGTTCGGGTCCTCAGGCTTCGGTTCCGTCGTCATGATTCCGCCTTTCGGGGCAGGTGTCCCGGCTTCCGGGGCGACAGGCCCCTCTGCACGTTTCTATCGTACGCTTGACGACACCCGCAGGCAAGGCCGGGACGGGCCGGCCTTGACAGTATCCCGGGGCGGGGAGAAACTCGTTCGCGCGGCCCGGCGGCCCGGGAAACCGGGCGATCTGGGTGAATACTTTACGAAGAGGGTTGGAACATGAAGGAGCGGCTTTCCCTGGCGGATCAGAAACGGGAGGAAGAGCGGACGGTCGGCGAGTTCCTCGCCTTTTTCGAAGGGCGGCAGGACCTAGGCGCGGTCATCTACCAGGAGTGGACCGCCAAGGACGTCCTGGGGCATGTCGCCTCCTGGCACCTTAGCTTCGCCCGGAACCTCCTGGACGCGGTGAACGGCGTCAAACCCTCTCCGTTCAAGGGAACCCTCTCGGAAGTGAACGAGCGGGGCGTGCGGGAAATGTCCGTCTATTCACCCGAACAGCTCTGCCGGATGATCGCGGAAGCCCAGGCGACCATCTCCGCCCATATCGAGGACCCGAAGGTCACGGAGATAGCCTACAAGAAGGGTTCCCGCAAGTATTCTCCGATCGAGCACCTGGAGGTGGTCCGCCGGCACATCGACGGTCACCTTGCGGACCTGCGGAGGAAGGCGTAGGAGCCGAGGCTGTTCGACGCAGCCGCGCGCGGCCGAATGCGCCGCTCCGCGCCGCCTTCGGAGGGGATTCGCCCTCCGAGGCTCGACTTCCTGTCCTCGATCTCCGGGCCGCCTCGGGTGCTGGCGGTGCCCGTCCCTGGGCGCCTTCCGGCGCTTCCGCGCCGCGCGCCCTCGGTTCGAATCCCCAAATATCCAGCGCAAAAAAAGAACAGCCGTCCCATGGACGGCTGTTGCGCTGGAGAATAGGGGATTCGAACCCCTGACCTATAGATTGCGAACCTATCGCTCTACCAACTGAGCTAATTCCCCATCGATGCGGGGAGAAAAATAGCTTAGTGGGCGGAAAAAATCAAGGGGCGCCCGTTGACGCGGTAGAAACGGTACCCGAGGGGGCGCCCATAACCGCGGACGGGATGTCGTCCGATCAGGGCTGCCGTGACGTCTACGGTATGGCGTCCCTTACCGCGTCGGGGAGGCGCCCGTGGCTTGGGAGACGGCTACCGCGGCCCGTTCTTCGGACGTCGGCTCAGCATGCGGTGCACCGCGTCGGTCAGCTTGTCCTTGAATACCAGGCCCGCGAAGAAGAGGCAGGCGGCGATGGTCAGGACGATCAAGGAGGTGCCGTATTGGCCTTTGTAGGCGGAGTTGCCGATGAAGGCGCTGCCGAGGATGCCCGGGAGGCGGCCGATCCCGGAGATCAGGATGAAGAGGGGCAGGGAGATCCGGCTCATCCCCACGACGTAGGAGAGGGCGTCCTTGGGTATGCTGGGGATCACGTACAGCAGGAAAAACCCCGCGGCCTCCCGGCCGGAGGTGGTCGCCTTCTCCAGTCGCGCAAGGACCTCGGGCTTCACAAGGCGCTCCACGAAGGGGCGTCCGGCCAGCCTCCCGACGTAGTAGTTGAAGACCGAGCCCGCCAGGATGCCTAGGGACGAGAGGATCGTCGCCCCCCAGAATCCGAACACGTAGCCTCCGCCGATCTGCACGACCTCCCCGGGTATGATGAAGACCACCACCTGGAGGAACTGGAGGCCGACATAGGCAAGGGGCGCCGCGGATCCCAGAGATTCGACCCAGGCCCGGGCCCGCTGGGGGTCACGGAAGAGCTCGGTCATCGGCTTCCAAAGCAGGATCCCTGTCCCGACGGCGGCGGCCAGGATGAGGGGGAAGGTTAGCCAGGCGACCAAGGCACCGGGTTTTCGGGGGTTTCGCATGTCCAGCAGTGTAGCCGGGAGCGCGAGTTTTCTCAAGGTTTAGTAAATGCATAAAAATGCGCATGAATACTTGACGGAATCGGCCGATATGGAATAGGATCGCTTAAGATCCTGACTCCGGGAGGTTCCCATGTCCTGCTGTCCCAAGCCCGTCGACCTACACAAACCCTCGCTTGCCTCCGGTTCCGCCCTTGTCCGCCCCGCCTCCCTCCGCCTCCGTCGTCGTTAACCTAATTCCCCTGTAGACATACCCCATAGGCTTGAGATCCGGACGAGGCGTCCGGGAAGTCTTCATTCCCGTGCCTTCGTGCGTTACGTATTTTTATGCAAAGGAGACGCATATGCGGAAGAAGATAGCCCTCGCCTATTCAGGCGGACTGGACACTACGGTCATCGTGCCCTGGCTCAAGGAGAACTACGACTGCGAGGTTCTCGCGGTCTGCGGGGACGTGGGCCAGGAGTGCGACTGGGCGGACCTGGAGAAACGTGCCCTGGCCTCGGGGGCCTTCAAGCTGATCGTAAAGGACCTAAAAAAAGTGTTCGTGGAGGAATACCTCTGGCCCCTGGTAAAGGCGGGAGCGGCCTACGAAGGCCGGTACCTCCTGGGAACGGCCGCGGCCCGGCCCCTCCTGGCATGGAGCCTGGCGGAGACTGCCTTGGCGGAAGGGGCGGACGCGGTCGCCCACGGGTGCACGGGCAAGGGCAACGACCAGCTCCGCTTCGAGCTGGGGATCCGCGCCGCCGCCCCGCACCTCGAGATCATCGCTCCCTGGCGCATCTGGAACCTGTCGAGCAGGGAGGAGGAGATCGCCTTTCTGGAGGCCCGGGGCATACAGGTCCCCATGAAGAAGGAGGATTCCTATTCCCGGGACGACAACCTCTGGCACGTGAGCCACGAGGGGCTGGACCTGGAGGATCCCGCCTCGGAACCCCGATGGGAGGGGATGCTCAAGATGTGTTCCACCCCGGAGAAGTCTCCGGACGTTCCGGAGTACGTGGAGCTGGGCTTCGAGGGGGGCGTTCCTGTGGCCTTGAACGGTGTCCTCCTGGGGGGCGTCGAGCTGATTTCGGCGCTGAACACCGCGGCGGGCCGCCACGGGATCGGTGTCCTCGATATGGTGGAAAACCGTGTGGTGGGCATGAAGAGCCGCGGGGTGTACGAGACTCCGGCTGGAACGGTGATCCTGGAAGCCCACGCCCGACTGGAACAGCTCTGCCTGGACCGGAAGACCATGTCCTTCAAGCTCCAGGCGGCCCAGCGCTTTGCGGAGCTTCTCTACGAGGGCGAATGGTTCAGTCCGCTCGCGGAAGCCCTGCGCGCCTTTGTGGACTCCACCCAGAAGGTAGTGACCGGAACGGTGAAGCTCAAGCTCTACAAGGGTGCTATACTGGGGGCCGGCGCGGTTTCGGCCTATTCGCTGTACGACAAGTCCCTGGCGTCCTTCGCGACGGGGCCTCTGTTCGACCACCGGGACGCGACGGGCTTCGTCAACCTGACAGCCCTGCCGACCAAGGCGCGGAGCCTGGTGCATGCCCGTCTGGCGGCCCGGAAGGCGGCGCCGGGGGGAGGGGACCCGACCTTCCGGTACGGGACCGGGCGCGTTGCGGCATCGGCGCCGTAAGGAAGCCGGACGGCCGGAAAAGGAGTATCCATGGCCAAGCTCTGGGAAGTCGGATCGTCGGGTCTGGACCCGAGGGTGGACGCGTTCCTGTCCTCCGTGGCGGTGGACCGCCGCCTCCTGTCCGAGGACCTGGAGGGTTCGATCGCCCACGCCCGGATGCTAGGTGCTCGGGGCATACTGCCCGCGGCTTCCGCCAAGGCCCTGGTGTCCGAGCTGGAAGCCCTACGGGCCGAGGCCCTCTCGGGATCCCTGGTCCCGGACCCGAAGGCCGAGGACGTCCACTCCTTCGTGGAGGGGGAGCTGACCCGCCGCCTGGGGGACGCGGGCAAGGCCGTTCACGCGGGGCGGAGCCGGAACGACCAGGTGGCCGTAGACCTGCGGCTATTCCTCAAGAAGGCCTTCCGCCGCGCCCGGGAAGGGGTGCTGACGGCGATGACGGCCGTCCTGGACCTGGCCGTCGACTACACGGAAAC
>JBGSPT010000376.1:0-4250 GCA_041738475.1 Treponematales bacterium | reverse complement strand
GCGGCGCCGGAAACCATGCCCAGCCGCCGGTCCGCCCGGTGGACGCCCTCCTCGGCCCAGACGATCCCGGCGCTCTCCTGTCCGCGGTGCTGGAGGGCGAAGAGCATGTAGAAGAGGGCGGAGGGGACGTCGAGGGGACTGGGAGACCGGATTCCGGCCACTCCGCAGTAATGACCGAGGGGAGAGTCGAGGGGTTCCACGGGCGTTTCTAGCACGCCCCGTCCCCGCCCGTCAAGGCGAGATCCGGAAGTCCGGCGGACTTCTAGGGCGCCGGTTCCGCCTCCGCCGGGCCGGGGGCCTCCACCGCGATCTCCGGACCGCCTGCGGACGCGCCCGGTCCCTTGATGTAGGTGAAGTTCCGCATGATCCTGAGGAGGGTGTCCAGTTGGCGCCGCCCCTCGGCTATCTGGCCCAGGATCTCCTTGTTCCTCGCGCCTCCCAGGGTGCGGATGTTCGTGACCAGGTCCGGGCTGGGCCGACGGTAGTCCGCCAGGAGGTCCCCGAGCGCCTCTCCGAGCATCTGAAGGAGCCGGGTTTCGTCCTCGCAAATCTCCCGGGCCCGCTGGTTGATCGCGTCCACCAGGCGGTTCAGGAACTGGGACACGTCCTTGCCCCTGCGCATCTCCTCCACGTAGCGTTTCATGGCCACGATGCTGATCCTTCCGTTGCTCCGCAGGGACGCCTCGAACTCGTCGATACGGCCCGAGGACCGCTCGCACTGGTAGATGATGTTGGCCAGGTTGTTCTGGAAGCCCTTGTTGTCGAAATAGCCTTCCACCAGGAGCCGTTTGACCGGCTCCTTGAGCTCCTTCTCGAAGTTGTTGTGCACGAAGGTCTTCAGGATCCGCAGGGGTTTGATGTGGGTGAAGCCGTTGGGGCTTTCCCTGCGGAGGTACGCGTCCTCCTCCTCGTCGTAACCGTCCACCGGGGCGACCTCGGCGTTCCCGAAGAGGGCGTCGATATCCGTGGAGATGGCGTTTTCGTGCTGTTCCCTCTGCAGCCGTTCCCGGTCCTTCTCGTACTGGGTGACCATGCGGCGCCGGTACCGCTCCACGTAGTCGTCGGCCTCCCGCACCAGGGGCGGGTCGTAGGCCGGCTCCGACTTGAGGGCGCGGATTAGGGCCAGGAGCACGTCCCGGTGCAGACGGAGGGCCAGCCCCTTGTTGAGGGCCGCGAAGATCTTGTCCAGCTTCTGCCTCTGGGTGGAGACCGGAGTCTGGGGGGCCTGGCGCTCCAGGATGATGAGGAGGTTCTGGGAAAGGGGCTCTCCGAAGGTGAAGTCCGCGAGGATGTAGTACAGGTCGACGAGCTCCGGAAGGACCTTTTCGCCTTCCGCGGGCCGGAAGTCCGGCCTGTAGCCTGGGTTGTCCATGTTGGCCCCGGGATCGAAGAGACCGACGATGCGGTCCCAGTCGTAGCGGCAGATGTCGGAGAACTGCTCCACCTCCGCCAGCTCGCGGTCCAGGTCCCCGATCGAGAGGGAATCCACCTGGTGGAGGAAGTCCTGGAATTCCCGTCCTATGGCCTCGAATTCCTCGTCCTCCCTCACGGAGTTCGCGATGCGCGCCTTCATGCCCTCGTAGGCGAAGGAAGCCTTTCTCTGCCGGGTCTCCTCGGGCAGGCGGGCTTCCACAAGGTGGTCGAAGAAGCGTTGGTAGATCCGGATGTCCGAATGGGAGATCGTCTTCCGGGCCATGTCCACCAGGGGCCGGAGTATGGACCGGAAGTTGTACACCCCCTGGGCGAAGCCCGGCAGGACCAGGTTGCCCTTGGGTTTGTAGTAGGGCGGACGGATCTGGGAAAGGTAGGCGTAGATCTTTCTTAACTCCGCTTTTTTTGCCGCGTCGGGCCCCCCCCGGCTGAAGATGCCGCGGAGGAACTCCACGAGGGATGAGAAAATATTCATACCAGGTATTCTAGGTTCCCCCGGGAAGATCGGCAAGGGCCGAAGTTTCCTATCGGCCGCCCGTCGGGTCCGGGGCTTCCGTCCGGGGTACCTGAAGGTAGAGGGGCAGGCGGGTATCCCGGGAATCGGAAATCCGCCGGGCTTCCCTGCGCTCCAAGAATTCCCGGGGCGCCAGGATGGGGGCTCCCAGCCTCAATGCCAGGGCGATGGCGTCCGATGGGCGGACTTCCTTTTCCCATCGTTTGAGGCCCCTGCGGTAGCGGATCCGGGAGAGGAACCTCTCGCCTCCGTCCCCGTCCGGAAGGGCGTCGTAGATGCGGGCGGATTCCAGCAGGAACCCGTGGTCCCGGAAGAAGGAGGCCAAGAGGTCGTGGGCCTGGGGCCGGTACGGCGCTATTCCCTCCACTTCCAGGATTATGGAGCTGGCCTCGTAGGGACCCACGGGAATCCGCAGGGACGACGAGCGGGGCTCGTCCTGGAGCACGACCAGGGGGGCCTCGTCCCCGAATCCGGCGGCGACTCCCCGCACGGAAAGCACGACATCCTCGTTAGCCATATCCGATACTATATCCCGCGGGATGGGAAATTCGAGGGTTCCGGATATCTTTCCCCGGGGATCTCCGGAATTCGGAGAACGATCCTAGGACAGACGGGTAGCCTCTATTGACACCTCCGGAAAGGGGGCACTAGATTTTTATCACGGACCCGTCGATATCGGGCAGGCACATGCGGTGTTTCGAGTATTTCGACGGCCCGCCGGGCTTCCGCAGTAAAAACAGCCTCGGAATCCAGCTCAAAACCAGCCCCGAGGGGTTTCTCCCGACCGGGAGCGTCGCGTCCGGGACGCGAGAGCCGAGGAGCGATTCATCGGCGTCGAACCATCGAAAGCCGCCGCGGTGTAGCGGCGAGCGGAAGGGCGTTCCTATGTCCGATTTTCTTCCCGACGCCGAGTTCGAGCTGTACCGCAAGCTGATCTACGACGAGAGCGGCATCCATTTCTCGGCCACCAACAGGTCCATCCTGGAAAGCCGCCTCCGGGAACGCCTTCGGGAGAAGAAATCCGACAGCCTTCGGGATTATTTCAGCCTCATCACCCGGGACCGGGAGGAGCTCAAGATCCTCCTGGACTCGGTGACCACGAACCTGACGCGCTTTTTCCGGAACCAGCCCCACTTCGACGCCCTGGAAAAGTCCGTGGTCCCGGAGCTCATTCGGATCCGGGGAACCTCTCCGGACCGGAAGCTCCGCATCTGGAGCGCCGGGTGCTCCACCGGGGAGGAGCCCTATACCATCGCCCTCCTGCTCCGCGAGATCCTTCCTCCAGGCTGGACCAGCGAGATCGTCGCGAGCGACATCAGCCTCAAGTCCCTCATGGTCGGAAAGGAGGGATTCTATCCGGACTCCCGGATCGTCGGGATCCCCGAAGCCTATCTGCCCAAGCATTTCGAACGGAAGCCCAACGGATGGCAGATCCGGGAGGAGGTCAAGAAGCTCATCCGCTTCGACTACCATAACCTCAAGAACGATTCCGGGCTCCGGAACATGGACATCGTCTTCTGCCGCAACGTCCTGATCTATTTCGACGAGGCGGCCCAGAAGGCCGCGGTGGAGCGTTTCTACGAGACCATGGGCCCCAAGTCCTTCCTGTTCATCGGTCACAGCGAGTCCCTGTTCGGTATGAACACCCGGTTTGAGTTCGTGAAGACCGAATGGGCCTGTTTCTACAAGAAGGACGTGAAAGCATGACGGACCTGTCCCGGAATCGGACGTCCCGCGGGGCGCGCCGCACATCATCCCTGGAGGAAGCAGAGTGCCGGATCCCGTGAACGTGCTGGTGGTCGACGACTCCGCGCTGATGCGCAACCTCGTCGCCAAGATGATCGAGGCGGCCCCGGGCCTTCGGGTGGCGGACAAGGCCATGAACGGCCTCTTCGCCCTGCAGAAGATCCCCCGGTGCAATCCGGACGCCATCGTCCTGGACATCGAGATGCCCGAGATGAACGGCATCGAGTTCCTGAAGGAGCGCCGGCGGCTTGGGATCGAGATCCCCGTGATCATCCTGTCCGCGGTGGCCAAGAAGGGTGCCGAGATCACCATGGAAGCCCTGGCCCTGGGCGCCTCGGACTTCATCACAAAACCCTCCGGTTCGGTGTCCTCGGACATCCACACCGTGGCGGGAGAGCTTGCCCGGCTTTTATTGGCCTACGGGACCCAATACCAGAAGAGCAAGGGCAAGACTCCCGTCTCGTATCCCTTCGAATCTCCGGAGCTGATACTGGGAAAGGAGCCGGGCGCCGGGGCCTCCGCGCCCGTCCCGCCCCGACGGCCTCCGAAGCAGGCGGAA
>JBGSPT010000370.1:0-5380 GCA_041738475.1 Treponematales bacterium | reverse complement strand
CTCTTCGCGGCCCTGCCCGGAGAGCGTGTGGACGGCCATGACTTCATCGTCCCGGCCCTTTCTGCGGGCGCCGCGGTCATCCTGGCCGCTGAAGAGGGGTGGAAGGCCCGCTCCGCCGCCCTGGAACCGGCCCTGGCCCGCGCCGGAGCGGCGGCCGTGCTGGTTTCCGAGCCCCTGAAAGCCCTGCAGGAGGCGGCCCGGGCTTGGCGCCTGCAATTCCCGTCCTTGCTGCGCGTGGGGATCACGGGATCCAGCGGCAAGACCACGACCAAGGAGTGTCTGGGGCGCATCCTGTCTCGAAAGTACAGAACCGTCATCAACCCCGGCAACCTCAACTCCGAGATCGGGCTTCCCCAGGCCATGTTCCTTCTGCGGCCGGAGCACGAGGTCGGGGTTTTCGAGATGGGAATCAATCACGCCGGCGAGATGGACGCCCTCGTGCGGGTGTGGGAGCCTTCACACGCTCTGATCACGAACATCGGGACCGCCCACATCGGAATTCTCGGCAGCCGCCGTGCCATCGCCCAGGAAAAAAAGAAAATATTTTCCCGGATCGCCGGCGCGGCCTTCGCCTGGGAAGACGACGAGTACCTGCCCTTCCTGGCCGAGGGACTCCCCGTCGGGCTCCGGACCTTCGGCCCCCGCACCTTGGAGGGTCTGGAGGACTTCCGGGATGCGGGCCTGGACGGCTGGATCCTGCGTTACCGAGGGGTGGAGATAGCCTTCCCCCTTCCGGGAACCCATAACCTCCTGGACGCCATGGCGGCTGCCGCCATGGCCGATGCCCTGGGCTGCGGTCCCGAAGAGATCCGGGCAGGGCTGGAGGGAGCGACGGCTCAGTTCGGAAGGTCCGAGATCTTCCGGGGAAAAGTCACCGTCCTGCGGGACTGCTACAACTCGAATCCCGATTCCGCCGCCCGGGCCCTGGAATTCTGCGATTCCCTTTCCTGGCCCGGGCGCCGGGTCTACGTCCTGGGATCTATGCTGGAACTCGGAGCGGAATCCGAAACCGAGCACCGCTCATTGGGCGGGCGGGCGGGTTCCTCCCGGGCGGAGGCCTTGTTCTTCTTCGGGGCGGAGACCGCCGAATCCGCCCGGGCGGCCCGGGCTGCGGGATTTAACGGTCTCGTGGTCCAGACGGAGGACTTCGACGAACTTGCCCGGGCTGCGGCCGGGATGGCCCGGGACGGCGACCTGTGGCTCCTCAAGGCCTCCCGAGGCATGGAGCTCGAACGCCTGACCGATATCCTGAGACGGGGGTGAGCCGTGTTCCTGGAATGGATCTATCCGCTGGAAAAGTACTTCTCCGCGTTGAACGTTTTCCGGTACCTCACGTTCCGGTCCGCCTACGCCGCGGTGACCGCCCTCCTGATCGCCTTCCTCTTCGGGCCGGCCATCATCGAACGCCTGAAGATCTTCAAGTTCGGGCAGTCCGTACGGTCCGACGGTCCCCAGACCCATCTGGTTAAGACCGGCACCCCGACCATGGGCGGGGTCTTCATCATCCTGTCCGTTACCACGGCGGTGCTCCTATGGGTGGACCTCCACAACGTCTACGCCTGGATCTGCCTTCTGGCCCTCCTGGGCTGCGGAGCCGTCGGGTTCCTGGACGACTGGCTCAAGATCAAGCGGAAGAACTCCGACGGGATCTCCGCCCGTCTCAAACTGGCCCTGCAGGGCCTGGTCGCCGTCGCGGTGGTTGCTCTCCTGGCGGTGAACCGGACCGAGTACACCACGTTGCTCTATCTGCCCTTCTTCAAGAATCCCGTGCTTGACCTGGGGCTGTTCTATTACCCCCTGGCGGTGGTCTACATCGTGGGCTGGTCCAACGCGGTCAACCTGGCGGACGGCCTGGACGGGCTAGCGACGGGCCTGACCATCATGGCCTTGATAGCCTTTTCCATCATCACCTATATCACCGGCCGTGCGGACTGGTCGAACTACCTGGCCATTCCCTTCGTCCGCGGCGCCGGGGAGCTCACGGTCTTCAACCTGGCCCTCATGGGCGCCTGCGTGGGCTTCCTCTGGTTCAACAGCCATCCCGCGGAGGTGTTTATGGGGGACGTCGGAGCCCTGTCCCTCGGCGGCGTCATGGGGGTCCTTTCCCTGATCGTCAAGAAGGAAGTGCTCCTGTTCATCATCGGGGGGGTCTTCGTCCTGGAGGAGGCTTCCGTCATCCTCCAGGTCGTATACTTCAAGCTGACCAAGGGTAAGCGCCTGTTCAAGATGGCTCCTCTCCACCACCATTTCGAGCTCGGCGGGTGGAAGGAGACCCAGGTGGTCATCCGGTTCTGGATCCTGGGAGGGCTCTTCGCGATCATAGCCCTCTCCACCCTGAAGATTCAGTAGGAGGCGGATGATGTCCGCGGGTTTCGACGTAGAGCGCGCCTACACGGGCCGGGGAGGGGATGCTTCCCTGCTGGCCGCCTCGGCCCTGCTTCTGGGCACGGGCCTGGCGGTGCTTTACTCCGCCTCCTACGGCTACGCTCTTTCCCTTCAGAAGCCCGCCGGTCATTTTCTGATTCGCCAGCTGGGATACGCACCCCTGGCACTGCTGGTATTCCTGGCCTGCGCCTTCGTTCCCGCCGACAAGCTGAAATCTTTTGTGAAGCCCCTGACCCTGCTGGCCCTGGCCGCCCTGGTCCTGCCCTTTATCCCGGGCATCGGAGTCAGTCGGAACGGAGCCAGCCGTTGGATCGGGATCGGTTCCCAGACCTTCCAGCCCTCCCAGGCCTTCCGGATCGCCCTGGTCCTCTACCTGGCCCACATCTTCTCGAAGAAGAGCGACCGGATAGGGGACGTGGTGAACTCCGCCCTTCCACCCCTGTTGATCACGTCCCTAGGCGCGGTCCTCATCTTCCTGCAGAACGATTTTTCCTCCGCCGTGATTCTTGTGATGATCTCCGCGGCCCTGTTCTGGGCCGCCGAGGTTCCCCTGCGCTTCTTCGCCGCCCTGGGGACGATCCTGGTACCACTTGCGGCCCTATCCGTCCTGACCAGCGATTTCCGCCTCCGGCGCATCATCGGCTTCCTCTATCCGGGCTACGAGCCTTCCGCCCTGGGCTACCAGATGCTGGGATCCCTCCGGGCCATCCGGGCGGGAGGATTCTGGGGCAAGGGCCTCGGATTGGGTACCCTGAAACTCACGAGCATCCCGGCGGTCCAATCGGATTTCGTGTTCTCGGCCTTCGCCGAGGAGGCGGGGCTCCTGGGAGTCCTGGCCTTCCTGGGTCTATGGGGATTCTTCCTCTGGAGGGGATACCGGGCAGCCTTCCGGAACCAGGACCGGTTCCGGTCCTATCTGGCCTTCGGCCTCTCTACGAGCCTGGGGATCCAGGTCCTGGTGAACATCGCGGTGGCCGCCGGGACCCTGCCCGCCACCGGGATAGCCCTTCCCTTCTATTCCGCGGGCGGCTCTTCCTTTCTCGAAACAGCCGCTTCCTGCGGGCTGCTCTACAATCTGTCCCGGGGCGGAGCTTCGGGACAGGCGGAGACGGAGGTTTTCCATGGGTAACGCGGCCGCCTACGATGCTCGCCGGGGAAAGGCGTCGGATGCCCGCCGTGTCCGCAGGACGGCGGAATCCGGCGAGACCGGAAGGAGGGTGCTCCTGGCCCTCATAGTCGGGCTGGTCCCCCTGGCCGCGGCCTCGCTTCTCCTGGTCTTTCCGGTCATGCGGATATCCCGCCTGGAGATCGCCGGGAACACCGCCCTGGGCCGGGAGGAAGTCCTGAAGTGGGCCGCCCTGCACACCGTCGAATACCTGGCCACCGTAGACTGCCAACGCATCGCGGCCAACCTCCAGGCCCATCCCCAGGTGGCGGCCGCGGAAGTCACCCGCCTGTTCCCGAACGGCCTACAGCTGAGGGTTACGGACCGGACCGCCGTGGCGGCCGTCCTGGCGACCGTGGACGGCCGCGCGGTTCCCGTGGGCGTGGACAGGGACGGCTTCGCCTTCCGGGTCCTGCCGGCGGGAAGCGACGTGCCGATCCTCTCGGGGATCCGATTCGAAGGCTTCCGCTTCGGAGTACGGCTTCCGGATTCCCTCCTGCCCGTGCTCCGATCCCTGGAGACGTTGCGGGAGGCGAACCCCGCGCTTCTTTCGGCCTTTTCGGAAGTCCGGCTGATTCGCAGGCCCTACGGAGAGCTGGAACTCCTGCTCTATCCCCTGCAGTACCGCGTCCCGGTGAGGACACCTACCGTATTGAATGAAGAACTGCTCCGCTCTATTATCCTCGTTCTCGATGTAGTGGAAAAGCAGGGACTCTCGCCCGCCATATCGGAACTCGATTTCCGGACGGGCACGGTGGTCTACCGCGTCAAGGAGGGAATTTCTGGCTGAGAACCTGATCGTCGGACTCGATATCGGCACGTCCAAGACCTGCGCCGTCATCGGGGAATATACGGAGAATGACGCCCTCGAGATCACCGGAGTGGGGACCGCTCCATCCACGGGACTGCGCCGCGGAGTGGTCGTGAACATCGAGGCGACCCTCAAGTCCGTGGCCCAGGCCGTGGAGGCCGCGGAGCTGATGTCGGGCCGGGAGGTCCGGGATTGCTGGGTGGGCGTCGCGGGTGCCAACGTCGAGGGGATCAATTCCCGGGGCGTGGTGGCGGTCACCGGCAAGGGTCGGGAGATCACCCATGCGGACGTGGAACGGGTGCTGGAGGCGGCGCGCGCCGTGGTCATCCCCATGGACCGCGAGATCCTGCACGTGGTCCCCCAGACCTACATCGTGGATGACCAGAAAGGGATACGGAATCCCCTGGACATGATAGGAGTCCGCCTAGAGGCGGAGGTCCACATCATCACGGGGTCCGTCACCACGGTCCAGAACCTGGTCCGCTGCGTGAACCGCGCGGGATTCAAGGCCGAGGGGCTGATCCTCCAGAGCCTGGCCGCGGCCAAGGCCGTGCTTTCCCAGGACGAGAGGGAGCTGGGCTGCCTGCTCCTGGACCTGGGAGGGGGGACCTCGGACGTCCTGGTCTACAGCGAGGGGGCCCCCTACTACACGAACGTCGTGCCCGCGGGCGGGATCCAGGTGACCAATGACCTGTCCATCATGTTGAACGTCCCGATGGAGGCGGCGGAGCGGATCAAGCGTCAGTCCGCGTGCTGTTACCTGCCCCTGGTGGATCCCGAGGAGACTGTCGTCGTCCCCGGGGTCGGCGGCAGGCCTCCCCAGGAGGTGTCCCGTCAGCGGATCGCCTCCATAGTCCAGCCCCGGATGGAGGAGATCTTCGGGATCGCCCGGGACCGGGTGGAGCAGATGGGATACGCCCGCCACGTCAAGGGGGGTATTGTCCTGACCGGCGGCGGAGCCCTGATGCCCGGGGCCGCTGAATTGGCGACCTCCGTGTTCGGCCTGCCCGCCCGGGTCG
>JBGSPT010000368.1:0-8303 GCA_041738475.1 Treponematales bacterium | reverse complement strand
CGGGTCCCATGATCTTGAAGCGGGGCAGGTGGACCACTCCGTTCGCCCCGGGCGGGGAGACCTCGACCTCGGCATTGACGGCCCCGAACCCGTCCACAGACCCGTCCGGCCCCCCGTAGAACAGATCCCGGAACCATCGATAGGCCACCCCCGCCGCGGGGGAGGCGGCCTCCGCTACGTAGCGTTCCGGGAGGGCCGAGATGTTGCAGAACAGCCGCATCTCCGGATCCCGGACGGGACGGTCCGAGAGCCCGATCACATAGGCGCCCGTGCCCGTATTGGCCACCACATCCCCCGCCGCCAGGAGGCCCATGCCAAGGGCCGCGCACTGCTGGTCACCTCCGGCGGTCACCACCGGGATGCCCGGGGGAAGGCCGGAGGCCGTAGCCGCCTCGGGAGTCAGGGTTCCCGCCTCCCGGCCGGGATCGACCAGGTCGCAGAGGACACGGCTCTCGATCCCAAAGACTTCCAGGAGTTCGGGATCCCAGGTCCCGGACTCGAGGCCCAGGAGGTTGGTGCGGCTGGCCAGGGAGCGGTTCGTGACGAAGTTGCCGGTGAGCAGGAAGACCAGGTAGTCCTGGACACCCAGCATCCGGGCAGTCCGGGCCCAGATCTCGGGTCTTTCCCTGCGGAACCAGGCCATCTTGACCGCCGAGAACACCGAGGTGATCGGAAGGCCGGACCGTTCGTAGACCCCTCGGGAGGCGGGCGCCAGTTCCCGGCAGATCCCGTCGGTACGGGTATCCTGCCACATGATCGCGGGGTGGAGTGCCTCTCCCCGGGAATCCACGGGTATCACGCAGGAGCGGTTGGCGGTGATCGTCACCGCCTCGATGCGGATTCCCTCGGTTCCGGCGGCCCCGGAAAGCTTCGACAGGATCCGGAACAGGGCCTCCCGCCATGTGAACGCGTCCTGCTCCACCCGGCCGTCCTCGAAATAGACGGGCGGGTTTTCCGCCTGGGCGAAGGCTACGGGCCGCCCGGAACGGTCGAAGAGAACCGCCCGGATGCTCGTCGTGCCCGCGTCGATCGCGATGATGCCGTAGGTGTCCATGGGGCCTCCGTGAACAGTATACGATCGTTTGGATCGATTCTCGCAAGATATACGATGAAGCGATCAAAAATACTAGCCGCGCCGCCTCCCGTATGGTACATATAAGGACGGACATCCGGGCGTTTCGGGAAGGCCCGGGAAGGTCGAACGGGGAGTATCATGGCATCCAACGCTGCGGTGTACAGAAGGCGCTTGCATATCCTGGAATCGGTCCGGTCTAGGGGGATGGCCACCGTCGAGGAACTCTCGGAATCCCTCGGCGTCTCCCCCATCACGATCCGCCGGGACCTGGACCACCTCTCCCGGGAGGGCTCCCTCCTCCGCCGGCACGGGGGCGCCGTTCCCGTGGAGGAGGACGGATCCCTCCCCGAGAAGATGCTCAGCGAAAAGGACGTTCTCAACATCGAGGCCAAGAACCGGATCGCCGCAGCGGCGGTGCGGCTCCTGGAGGAGGACGAGATCCTGTTCATGAACTCGGGATCCACGACCCTCTGCTTCCTTCGGGCCCTGGCGGGCCGGAGAGCGAAGGTCATCACGAACAACGTGGCTTCCCTGGGCGTGCCCGCCTCCCCGGGGCTGGAGCTCATGATCCTGGGGGGCGAGTACCGGGAGCAATCCCAGTCCCTGGTCGGGGAGTTCGCCCTGTCCGCCATCCGGGACATCTGGGTGGATCATACCTTCCTGGGAACCAACGGCCTTTCCCTGGATCGGGGTCTCACCACCAGCGTATATCAGGAGTGCAGCGTGAACCAGGCCATGATCGACCACACCCACGGCAAGGTGGTGGTCCTGGCTGACTCGTCCAAGATGGGCAAGGTGGCGAACTTCATTTCCTCCCCTCTTTCCAACGTGGACATCGTGGTGACGGACTCGGACTGTCCGGAACCCTTCCGGAAGGAACTCGAGGACCGGGGCATCCAGGTGATACTGGCCTGAAAGACTTCAGATAGATCGTAAACAATCAGTATAATGATCGTTATTACCAGAATAAACCACAATAAGAACATAATATCCGAATAATGCAAAAATAATGCTTGCCAAATGAGCATTATGGATCTATTCTGAACTCGACCAAGATCGATTCGCACAGCTCGATCCTTCTACCCCCCGGCGAATCGGATCCGATCCATCCAGCCCAGGAGGCACAGAATGAAGAAGACCGCCATCGTCGCGGCGCTGCTCTGCGTATTGCTCGTCGTCCCCGTCTTCGCGCAGACCTACAAGGTCGCGTACATCCCCCAGTCCATCGGCCAGCCCAACACCAACGCCTGGCTCGAGGGCATGATGCGGGTGTTCCGCAAGTACCCGAACGTCAAGGTCCAGTCCTTCGACGCCCAGCTCAAGGCGGAGCTCCAGGTCTCCTACATGGACGACGTCATCAACCAGAAGTACGACGCCATCGTCCTGCAGGCCATGGACGCCGCCGCCCTCTCCGCATCCGTGAAGGCCGCCGAGGCCAAGGGCATCCCCGTCATCACCGTGAACCTGGCCACCATCCAGAAGCACACCGCCAGCGTCCAGATGGCGGATATCTCCGCCGGCTACGCCGTGGGCAAGGAGATGGGCAAGCAGCTTGGCGGCAAGGGCAACGTGGTCATCATCCAGTCCCCTCCGGGCGCCATCCTGGGCGTCAACCGGGAGAAGGGCTTCCGCCAGGCCATCGCCGAGCTCTACCCGAACATCAAGATCGTCGGTGCCCAGAGCGCCGAGGGCTGGAAGAAGGAGATCGCCATCACCATCATGAACGGCTTCCTCCAGGCCAACAAACAGCTGGACGGCGTGTTCGCGGTGAACGACAACATGGCCGAGGGCGCGATGATCGCCGCCGAAGCCGCCGGCCGTCTGGGCCAGATCAAGGTCTGGGGCGCCAACGGCCAGAAGAGCACCCTTGCCCTGATCGAGCAGGGCAAGATCGCCGGCACCGCCTACAACAACTCCTTCGCCCAGGGCAGCCTGATCGCCGAGATGGTCATGGAGAACCTCCAGAAAAAGCTCGGGCCCTCCAAGGCCGCCGTGACCAATGTCATCCAGATCCCGCCCTTCGCGGCCACCAAGGAAACCGTCGGCCAGATCGCCCCCGAGGATCGCTGGTAGTCCGATTCCCCAGGACGGAGCCCCGCCCGGCCTAGAGCCGGGCGCGGCTCCGCAGCCGCTTCCTATCCAAAACGGAGGCCCCCGTGTCCCACCATGCCGTTCGCAGGCTGATCCTGATCGGTCTGATGCTCGCCCTTTCCGTCCTGATAACCGCCATCAACCCGGTCTTCCTGAGCTCCGGGAACCTGCTCAAGCTCCTGCAGGAAGCGGCCCAGACGGGGATCATCGCCGTAGGCTTCACCTTCGTGATGATCACCGCCGGGATCGACATGTCCATCGGCGGGGTCGTGGCGGTCACCTCGATGGTGTGCATCAACTTCCTCCACTACACCAAGGTCCCCATCCCCGTCCTGGTCTTCCTCTCCCTCTTCGTGGGAGCCCTGACGGGCCTGGTGAACGGCTACTTCATCACCAAGTTCAAGCTGCCGGAGTTCATCGTGACCCTGGCCACCCGCAGCATCCTGGCGGGCCTGGCCCTGGTGATCGCCGTGAAGGACTCCCTGGGCTTCGTGCAGAACGTCTACATCCAGAACGACTCCTACCTCTGGTTCGGTACCTCCGGGCTCTTCGGGATCTACCGGACCACCACGGCCTTCCTGATCCTGGGCGTCGGCGCCCAGATCTTCCTGAAGCATACGCGCACGGGCACCAATATCTACGCCACCGGCGCCAATCCCGCCGCGGCCCGGCTCACGGGTATCGACACGGACCGCACCACCATCGGGGTCTACATGTTCTCCGGGGTCTGCGCCTCCCTGGCCGCGGTCTTCATCTCCTCCCGGATGATGACCGCCATGCCGGAGCTGGGCCTGGGATCCGAGATGGACGTCATCGCCTCGGTGGTCATCGGGGGCACCGCCTTTTCCGGGGGCGTCGGGGACGTTTGGGGCACCCTCCTGGGTTCCCTCTTCCTGGCCCTCATCAAGAACGGGATCCTGAAGACCGGCATTTCCCCCTGGATCCAGCCCATCGCCATCGGGGGGATCATCGTGGTGACGGTCATCGTGGACGTCTGGCAGAAGAAGTTCCGGGAGCACCTGGAAGCCCGGGCAAAACTCAAACGCCTCTCGGCCGAGCGCGGCCGGGACGCGGCATAGGAGGGCGTCATGGCGGGCAGCGAAAACGGCGCGGACCTCCTCCTGGAGTGCCGCTCCATCACGAAATCCTATTCCGGCCACGTGGTGCTCGACGCCGTGGACTTCTCGGTCCGACGCGGCGAGGTCCACGCCCTGGTCGGGGAGAACGGTGCGGGCAAGTCCACGCTGATCAAGATCGTCACCGGGGCCACGGGCCGAGACTCCGGCCAGATGGTGTACGACGGGACCGTGGTCCCGATGGAGCACCTCCGTCGGGACGCGGAAGCCCTGGGCATCGCGGTCATCTACCAGGAGCTCAGCCTGATTCCGGGCATGACGGTGGCCCAAAACATCTTCCTGGGCAAGGAACCCCTGCGCCCCCTCACCCGGCTGATCGACGTCCGGAAGATGAACGACCAGGCCCGGGAGCTCATCGAGCGGTACCAGTTCCCCCTGAAGCCCGGGGACCTGATCGACAACATCAGCATAGCCCAGCGCCAGCTGGTGGAGATTCTGAAAGCCCTCTCCGGCAAGGCGAGCATCATGATCATGGACGAGCCGACCTCCTCCCTCACAAAGACCGAGGTGGAGATGCTCTTCAAGATCATCGCCCTGCTTAAAAGCGAGGGGATCAGCGTCCTGTATATCTCCCACCGCATGGAGGAGGTCTACGCCCTTTCGGACCGGGTGACGGTCCTGCGGGACGGCAAGCTCGTGAAGGTCCTGGACAAGGAGGAGATCAGCCCCGAGGAGATCATCCGCCTCATGATCGGACACAAGCTGGAAGAGAAGGCGGTCCAGCACGAGCTCACCCCCAAGGGCGGGAACGTGGTCCTGGAGGTCCGGGGCCTGACCTCGGTGGGGAAGTTCGAGGACCTGTCCTTCGACCTCCACGAGGGCGAGGTCCTGGGCATCGGGGGCCTGGTGGGCTCCGGCCGCACCGAGCTGGTGCGGGCCCTCTACGGCGCGGACCCCTACGACGCCGGCACGATCCGCTACCTGGGCAAGGAATGGGCACCCTCGGTGCGGAAGTCCATCGAGAACGGCATCGGCTTCATCCCCGAGGAGCGCCGCCTCCAGGGCATCCTGGCAACCCAGTCGATCACCCGGAACATCGGCATCCCGAACCTGGACCTGATCGCCCCCCGGGGCATCGTCAGCGTCAAGGAGGAAGACCGGAAAGCGGCTCGGGGCATCGAACTGTTGAACGTGAAGCCCCCCCGGCCGGAACAGCTGGTCGGCAACCTGTCCGGAGGAAACCAGCAGAAAGTCGTGCTGGCCAAGTGGCTGGTCCGGGACCTCAAGCTGATCTTCATCGACGAGCCGACGGTGGGCATCGATATCGGGGCCAAGGAGGAGATCTACGACCACATCCGGGCCCTCTCGGCCCGGGGGGTGTCCGTGATCCTGGTGTCCTCGGACCTGCCCGAGCTGACCCGGCTATCGGACCGGGTGATCGTGCTCCGCCAGGGCCGGTTCTTCCATGAATTCCGGGACTGCGTCCTCACGGGGGAGAAGATCCTGCGCGCCGCGTCCGGCATCCGGGAGGGAGAGGATGAATAAGAAACCGATCGCCACCGAACTAAGGCTCGCCGTCGTCCTTGTGCCCCTGATGGCGGTCCTGTCCGTCCTGTCCCCGCGGTTCCTGACCCTGGACAACCTGACCAACGTGGTCTGGTCGGTGTGCCTCATCGGCATCCTGTCCTCCGGAGCCATCTACCCGCGGATCACCGGAGGCATCGACCTGTCCCTGGGCTCCACCGCGGCCCTCACGGGCATCGTGGTGGACCTTTTCATGAACCGGATGGGAATTCACTGGGTCCCCGCCATCGGCCTGACCGTGGTCATCGGCGCCCTGGTGGGCCTGCTCAACGGCTTCATCGTGGCCAAGATCAAGATACCCGCCTTCGTGGTCACCATGGCCGCCAAGACCTACCTGTACGGGATCGCCCTGGTGGTGTCCCAGGGGGCCATGCTGGCCATCCTGGAGCCCCGGCCCTTCATCCTGATCAGCACGGGCCGCTTCCTGGGGCTTCCCAATCCCATCTACATCATGGTGGCCCTGGCCGTGACCAGCCAGTTCGTCCTGCGCAGGACGGCCTTCGGGCGCCAGGTCATGGCGGTGGGATCCAACGAAGTGGCCGCCCGGCTGTCCGGGGTGGACCCCGACAGGGTCCGGCTGATCTCCTACACGATCTCCGGCGGTACCTCCGCGGTGGGAGGCGTCATCCTGGCCTCCCTGACCCAGCAGGTCTTCGCGTCCGCCGCCTCGGGGATCGAGCTGGACGTGATGACCGCCCTGGTGATCGGCGGCACCAGCGCCGTGGGAGGCCGGGGCTCCGTGCTGGGCGCCCTGATCGGGGCCATCATGGTGGCCTTCATCATCAACGGCCTCAATCTCATGAACATCCCGGCGCCGTACCATCCCATCGTGACCGGCTCGGTTATCATACTGGCCCTGCTCCTGAACGAGGGATACCTGGTGCCCAAGCGCAGGACCCTCTCGAGGGCCTAGCCGCCGGATATCCGGTACCCCCCGCCGCATCGCGGCCCCGGGGCAGACTCCGGAACTCGGCGGCGGGGCCGGCCCTGTAGACAACCTGGAAAGAAAGAATCCGAGGAGGAACGCTTTGGCTAAAATCGACGGAATCACCCGGGAATCCTGGATCCTGGGAACATTCCCCGAGTGGGGGACCTGGCTCAACGAGGAGATCGAGGACGAGAAGGTCGCGCCCGGCACCTTCGCGATGTGGTGGCTGGGCTGCACCGGGATATGGCTGAAGTCCCAGGGCGGGGCGAATCTCTGCACGGATTTCTGGGTGGGCACCGGCAAGAAGACCCACAAGAACCCCGTGATGGCCGCGGGACACCAGATGCAGAGGATGACGGGGGCCAAGAAGCTCCAGCTGAACCTCCGCAACTCTGTGTTCCCCCTGGACCCCTTCGCCATCAAGAACGTGGACGCCATCCTGGCCACCCACGACCACAACGACCACATCGACGTGAACGTGGCCGCCGCGGTGATGCAGAACTGCGACCCCTCGGTTCCCTTCATCGGGCCGGCGGCCTGCGTGAAGCTCTGGACCTCCTGGGGAGTGCCGGAAACGCGCTGCGTGACCGTCAAGCCCGGGGACGTGGTAAAGGTGAAGGACGTGGAGATCCTGGCCCTGGAGTCCTTCGACAGGACCGCCCTGATCACGGCCCCCGCGGACCAGGGGCTCTCCGGCCGGATGCCCCAGGACATGGACGAGAAGGCGGTGAACTACCTCTTCAAGACCCCCGGCGGCTCCCTCTACCACTCCGGGGACTCCCATTACTCGAACTACTACGCCAAGCACGGCAACGACCACCGGATCGACGTGGCCCTCGGCTCCTACGGGGAGAACCCCCGGGGCGTGACGGACAAGATGACCAGCGTGGACATCCTGCGCATGGCCGAGTGCCTGAACGCCAAGACGGTCATCCCCTTCCACCACGACATCTGGACCAACTTCCAGGCGGACCCCATGGAGGTCGTGGCCCTGTGGAGGATGAAGAAGGACCGGCTGGGCTACGGCTTCACCCCCTTCGTCTGGCAGGTGGGCGGAAAGTTCACCTGGCCGACCGACAAGGACCGGATCGAGTACCACTATCCCCGGGGCTTCGAGGACGTGTTCGAGGGCGAGACGGACCTGCCGTATCCCTCGTTCCTGTAGCGGCCGGACGCTCGCGTCCGGCCGGCGCCGAAACCTTTCGGTTTCGGCGAACTGTACGATACCGGGCCCCCGGGAAACCGGGGGCTCTTTTTATACAGTCAACTGTTCGTCAAGAATTTTAGGCAGCAAGACGGATGGAAGATACCCCTTACTTCTGCCCGTAGTAGGCGCCCGCGCCGTGCTTCCGCAGGTAGTGCCGGTCCAGGAGCTCCGTGGGCATGGGCCCCGGATTCCCGTAGGACCGGGACAGGATGGACATCCGGGCCACCTCTTCCAGGACCACGGCGTTCATGGCCGCGTCCCCGGGGCTCTTCCCCCAGGCGAAGGGGCCGTGGCTGCGCACCAGGACCGCGGGCACCCGGGCGGGGTCGATCCCCCGGGTCC
>JBGSPT010000345.1:0-12452 GCA_041738475.1 Treponematales bacterium | reverse complement strand
CGATGCTTATAATCTTTCCTTGTGGGCGTCCTTCGCTCATGGCGTCTCCTTTTTGGTTTGTTGCGGTGTGGTAACCTAACTAAACCAGATGGAGACGCCTCTTTCAATGACCAATTGTGCGAAAGATATTGTACGCTACCGGCAGGATTCCCCGGACGTCCGCAAGGTTCGCCAGGACCGCCAGGGACCAGATCGTGACGATCGCGGACACGAGGTTTGCGGACATCGCCACGGCGGGGTTCGATCCTTTCAAGTCCTCGTCCGTGATCCCTTCGGCCTCCTGCCAGATCTTGAAGAAGACTTTGGGACTGTACCAGAACATTCCCAAGGCTACGTTCCAGACCAGGGCCAGGAACAGCGAAAGGTACTTGAAGCTGTAGAACGATTCCATGGAGCCTCCTTGTCGAAATCGGGGAAGTCATTAACATTACTATTATAGTAAAAAATAATGCGGAAAGTAACCTTCATGCCGCGGAGGCCTGCAGCCTTCGCGGGATAAGCGCGGAAGCCTTGTTTCCCGGGAACCGTGTCGTGAGTACCTTGTACCGTATGAGGCGCAAGTCGATCTTCCTGATCCTGGTGTTCATCGTTCACGGGGTTTTCGGGCCCGGCGCCCAGGAACCGACCTCCAGCCTCGAGTTCTTGAACCGCCTGTTGGCCCGGGGAGAGCCCGTAGCCGGCGCCCCGCCCCCGCGGATCACGTCCCGGGCAGATCCCGCTTCCGCCGCCCTGTACGACGCGCTTCGGTCCCACGCGGAGTACCTGGACGCGGCGATCCGGAACGGTCGGGACCTGATCTCCTATTACAGGGTTTGGGACGGATACCTCGAGATTCTCTCCGCTTCCCTGGAGCGGATCCGGGAATTGACCCTTAGGAACCAGGACGGGCTGTCCGGTCCGGACGAGCGGCGGATCCTGGAGTTCGAGATCGACCTCCACTATGACGGCGTCCTGCGAACCCTGGATCGAGCGGAGTTCAACGGCCGGCGCCTCTTCGGTGCCGGGATGGGGGACGAGCGGATCCGGGGCATCTTCTCGGACGGCCGGTTTCGGGACACCGCGGGTGTGGACTCGATGCTGGGGGCGGTGCGGGCGGAACGCGCCCGAATCGGGGCGGCGATCAACGCGGCGGGCTCGGGCTCGATGACCGCCTCCGATGAACTTTCCGCCCTGCAGAACGGAGCCATCCGTTTCCTGGCTGATTTTTTCCGGATGGGGTCGCGGGAGGAGGAACCGGAACGCAACCTTCCCGCCGGGAAGTAGGCCGCCCCGGGCGCCGCTCTCGGGAGGGTAAGGAAAACCGCCCGGGTCTCCCCGGGCGGCCTTTCTTTTCTGAATTTGACGGAGACCTCGCGGAACGCGAAGCGTTCCGTACCGCCGGGCCGCGCGCGGCCCGGCGCTAAATTCCCAGATACGCCTTGCGCACGCTCTCGTCCTGGGAGACCTCCTTGGCGGTGCCGGACAGGACGATGCTTCCGGTCTGGAGGACGTAGGCCCTGTGGGCGATGGACAGAGCCATGAGGGCGTTCTGCTCTACCAGGAGGATCGTCGTTCCATTGGAGTTGAGCTCCTTGATCACGTCGAAGATCTGGTCCACCAGCACCGGGGCAAGCCCCATGGAAGGTTCGTCCATGAGGAGGATCTTGGGATTGGACATGAGGCCCCGGGCGGTGGCCAGCATCTGCTGTTCCCCCCCTGAAAGGGTTCCCCCCTTCTGGGCTGCCCGTTCTTTGAGCCGAGGGAAGAGGAAAAATGCCCGGTCCACGCCGCGTTGGATCTCCGCCTTGTCCTTGACCAGGTAGGCGCCCATCTCCAGGTTTTCCAGGACCGTGAGCCTGGGGAAGATCCCCCGGCCCTCGGGCACCATGCCGATCCCCTCCTTGTGGACCAGGTGGGCCTCCATGTGGGTCACATCCTTCCCGTTGAACAGGACTTTGCCGGATTTGGGGTGGAGAAGACCGGAAACGGAGCGAAGCGTGGTGGTCTTGCCCGCCCCGTTGGCGCCGATCAGGGTCACGATCTCCCCCTCCTCCACGGTGAGGGAGACGCCCTTGAGGGCGTGGATGTTGCCGTAGTAGCTGTGTATTTCCTTCAGTTCGAGCAGGCTCATCGGCTTCTCCTTAATCGTTCATGGCGGCGGCGGCCCCGCGCCCCAGGTAGGCCTCGATGACCCTCGGGTTGGAGGCGATCTCCTTGGGCGTGCCTTCGGCGATCTTCTCCCCGTAGTCCATGACCGAGATCCGCTCGGAGATGTTCATGACCACCTTCATGTCGTGCTCGATCAGGAGGATGGTGATCCCCAGGTCGTCCCGGAGGCGGCGGAAGAGCTTCATGGCGTCTTCGCTCTCCGCGGGATTCATGCCGGCGGCGGGCTCGTCCAAGAGGAGGAGCTTGGGTTCCGACGCCAGGGCCCGGGCGATTTCCACCCGACGCTGGGCGCCGTAGGGCAGGCTGGCCGCCAGTTCGTTGCCCACGCCCCGCAGGCCTACGTATTCCATGAGCTCCTCGGCCCGGGCTTCGATACGCTTCTCCTCTTCCCTGAAGGCCTTGGTCCGGAGGACCGCCTGTACGGGATTCTGCTTTAGCCTGGTGAAGGCCCCGACCATGATGTTCTCCACCACGGTCATGCCCCCGAAGAGTCGGATGTTCTGGAAGGTCCGGGCGATGTGGAGGGCGGTGATCTTTTCCGGGACCAGCCGCTCGATACGGTGGCCGTCGAAGGTGATGGCCCCCTCCTCGGGGGGGTAGAGCCCCGAGATGGCGTTGAAGAAGGTGGTCTTCCCGGCGCCGTTCGGCCCGATGATGCTGTACAGTCGGCCCTTCTCGATGTTGAAGTTCATCTTGTTGACGGCGACCAGGCCGCCGAAGCGCTTCACTACGTTTTCCGCGACCAAGATGTTCGCGCTGTCAGGCATGGTCGTCCTCCTTGGTCCCGGGCGCGGCGGCGCCGTTCCCGTTCATGGTGAGGGCTCCGTCGACGATGTGCGCCTTGAGTTCGCGCTTGCGCCGAGCCGCGGGGAAGATGCCCGCGGGCCGGTAGATCATCATCAGGACCAGGATGATCCCGAAGACCAGGCGCTGGTACTTGGAGGGATCCAGCTGGTTGGACAGGTCCCTCCAGTAGAAGTTGATGATGGGGATGTAGGCGTCGCTCTGCCGGAGGCGCGACAGGAAGAGGGAGAAGCTCTGCAGGACCTGGAGGTTCAGGATGATGACCACCGAGGCCCCGATGATGACCCCCTGGATGCTCCCGATGCCGCCCAGGATGACCATGGTAAGCACGCTGACGGACTGGAGGAAGCTGAAGGACTCGGGGCTGACGAAGGTCCGGCTGGCCGCGAAGAGCACCCCCATGGCGCCCGCGAAGGACGCTCCCACGGCGAAGGCTCCGAGCTTGAGCTTGTTGGCAGGGATTCCCATGGCGCTGGCCGCCAGCTCGTCCTCCCGGATGGCCGTCCAGGCCCGGCCCACCTTGGAGTCGTCCAGGCGGTAGGTGATGACCACCGCGGCGATCACGACCACCAGGGCGATCAGGTAGAACAGGATGTTGTAGAACTGGTTCACCGTGACCGGCCGCCCCACCAGGGGCTCGAAGATGTTGTTGAAGAACCTGACCGTCTCCGGGCCGAGGGTCGGCCGCTGGATGGGTGAGATGCCCTGGGGACCGTTGGTAAGATTGATGGGCTTGTCCAGGTTGTTGGCCAGCTGGCGGACGATCTCCCCGAAGCCCAGGGTGATGATGGCCAGGTAGTCTCCACGGACCCGCAGGACCGGCAATCCCAGAATCAGCCCGACCAGGGCGGCCAGGATGATTCCCAGGAAGATGAAGAGGTAGAACCAGTCCGCGGCCATGAAGAAGGGCGTGCCCGGGGGTACGGTCCCGGGGATGGCCTCGAGCAGGAAGGGCTGGGAGGAGCCGAAAAAGGCCCACAGGTAGGCGCCCACCGCGTAGAAGGCCATATACCCGAAGTTGAGGAGCCCCGAGAATCCCACGACGATATTGAGGCCCAGGGCCAGGGCGGAGAACACGGCGATCTGGAAGATCACCTCCAGGTAGAAGATGTTCCGGGCTCCCAGGATGGGCACCAGGACCACCGCCACCAGGACCGCCAGAGCCAGCTTCACGGGCTTGCGGATTTCGAGGAAATACGGCAGGGCCGCGGCCGCGGCGAAGATCAGGAAGGCCGGAATCGACCGCGGGCTCAGGTACACCAGGACGAAGCCCAGGGCCAGTAGGGCAAGGCTCAGGATGTAGGGGCTTTTCCCCTGGTTCGCGTAGACGGCCGCCTTCCGGAGGGCGTCCCGAATCTGGATCTTCATAGACGACCTCCCCTACGCCTTCTGGGAAACCTGCTCGCCGAGCAGGCCCGAGGGGCGGAATATTATGACGATGATCAGAATCAAGAACGCCAGGATGTCCTTGTACTCCGATCCGAAATTTCCCATGGTAAAGGTCCCCAGATATGCGCCTGCGAAACTCTCCAGCATCCCCAGGACGATGCCTCCCAGGAGAGCTCCCGTGAGGTTGCCGATACCTCCCAGGACGGCGGCCGTGAAGGCCTTCATGCCCGGCATGAAGCCCACGAAGGGATCGATGCGGGTGAACTTCAGGGCGTAGAGAACTCCCGCGGCCCCGCCCAGGGAGCCGCCGAGGAGGAATGTGAAGGCTATGATTCCGTTCACCCCGATGCCCATGATCGCCGCGGTGCTGCGGTCCTGGGCTACGGAACGGATAGCCTTTCCGATCCTCGTGGCGTTCACGATGTAGTTGAGTCCCACGAGCATGAACATGGCCGCCGCGATGACCACTACGGACTTCACCTGGATATCCACCTGGATGGGCGCCCCCGCGGTGGGTATGGTGAAGAGTGGTATGCGGTCGTCGAAGTTTCCGAAGGTCGGGATGACCCGGTAGAATTGGCCGGTGGTCAGGCTCTCGGTCAGGCGGATGATGTCCTGCAAGGCGAAGGAAACGCCGATGGCCGAGATGAGGGGGACCAGGCGGGGAGCTCCCCGGAGAGGACGATAGGCAACGCGCTCGATGAAGACCGCGGTGCCTCCCGCGGCGGCCATGGCCACGATGAGGGCGAGGGCAAGGTAGAGGTAGGGTGTCATGCCTCCGGCGGTCTTCAAGACCCCTGTCTGGTCCAGGATGATGAGGAATTCGACGCCCGCGAAGGCTCCCAGGGCGAAGATCTCGCTGTGCGCGAAGTTGATGAACTCCAATACTCCGTAGACCATGGTATAGCCGAGGGCTATGGCCGCGTAGACGAAGCCCAGCGTTACCCCGTCGATGAGGACTTGAGGCAGGTTGGCCATGGTATAGGTGAAGATGTTGACACCCTGTGTCGTCAGAAGAAGCTTGTCGGCTCCCGAACCGCGGAAGAGCAGGGACAAGATGACCATGACGACGGAAAGCAAGGCTCCCACTCCCAGGACGAATATCGCCATCCGTCCGAGGGGAAGGAGGATCTCTCTCAGGGCGTCGGCTTTGATCAAGCGCCTCATAGGGCCTCCATGAAGTCCCCGCCCCCGGTTGCCCGGGGGCGGGGAAGGGATTGAATCAGGCTGGGATCACTGCGGGGGCGCGATGTCCAGGATCTGGTCGATCTTGTTCTCCGACCACTTGGCCGGATCGCCGGAGGTAACCTGGATGATGAAATACTTGGCTTTTTCCAGGTCACCCTTGGCATTGAAGGTGAAGGTGCCGGTGATGCCCGGGAAGTCCTTGAGGGCCCGGACGGCCTTGGCCACGTCGGGACGGGTCGGTATCTTCTTGCCCGCCGCCATGGCTGCGTTCTCGATGGCCTTGAGGGCTATAGCCGCGCTGTCGTAGGACTGGGCGGAGAAGGGCTGGGGCTCGGAACCGAACTTGGCCTTGAAGTCCGCCTGGAACTTGGCGGTTCCGGGATAGGCTGCCGCGGGTCCGGCTACGGTGGAGAAGTAGGTGCCGGCGCCCTGCAGGAGGATGTCGCCGCCGATCTTGGCCGCGTCGGAGGAGTCGAAGCCGTCATCCGAGAGGAACATGCCCATGTAGCCCTTCTGGCGGGCCTGCTTGAAGAGAACCGCCGCCTGGTCGAACATGCCGCCGAAGTAGATGGTCTCGGGCTTGGAAGCCAGGATGGGGGTCAGGATGGAGTCGAAGTTGGCCTTTTCCTCGGTGCCCTCGAAGCCCAGGATCTTGATGCCGAGCTTCTCGGATTCCCTCTTGAAGTACTCCGCGATGCCCTGGCCGTAGGCGGTTTTATCGTGGAGGACATATGCGGTCTTGATACCCTTGGTGCTGGCGAACTGGGCTCCCACCGCTCCCTGAACGTCGTCGCGTCCGCAGATCCGGCTGACCTCAAGGTAGCCTCGCTCGGTCACCCTGGGGTTGGTGTTGGCCGGAGACACGTTGGCCAGGCCGGCGGCGTGGTATTCCTCGGAGGAGGGGATCTGGACGCCGGAGTTGTAGTGGCCGACGATCACCAGGATGGCCGGATCGGAGACGATGTTCTTGGCGTTGGCCACGCCGGTATCCGGGTTTCCCTGGTCGTCGAAGGCGGCCAGTTCGACCTTGAAGCCCATGGCCGTGAGGGGGCCGGACAGCTGTTCGATAGCCAGCTGGGTGCCGTTCTTGATGTCCGTTCCGACCGCGGACATGCCGCCGGAGAGCGGGCTCTGGGTGGCGATCTTGATCACCTGCTCCTTCTTGCCCCCGCAGCCTGCGAGGAGAAGGCCGATCGCAAGAAGCGCCGCCACGATCCACACTGCGCGATTTCTCATACTCAATCCTCCCGGAACGATGCAACGAGTTCTGAACTCCGTCTGCGCGCGACGCGCGCTCTTCATGCCGTCTGGGTGAGCTGTTGAGATGGATGGTCTCTCGATCTCCGGCCGCCTCCTTGGGTGGATCGCCTGAGTGATGACCGCCGAGCCGTGGTACGCGCGATGTAGAACGACGACGGACTATCGTCCAATGCCCGATTCGGTTTCTTTACATAGAAACCGAATCCGAGTCTATTGAACGGCCTCCTTAGCCGTCAATCCATTTGTCTCAATTCGGGCATCCACGCCCGAAATCCCAACAAATATATCAGGAGTCTATGTCTGCCTTGGAAAGCCGTCAAGATTTTTTTTTACGCGCCCGGGCTCCCAGCTCCCCGGCGAGGGCGGCCAGGCCGGCGCCGAAGCCGATCCGTCTGACCAGGAGCCCCTTCGGAAAGGGTAAGGCGGCCCCCGTGAGGTCCAAAACCCCCGCGATGCCCGCCCGAGCCATGGCAAGGGAGGCGGCGCCAGCCTGATCGGGATCCACGGCAAGAATCGCCAGCCGGATTCCCGTGCGCCTGACCAGGTCCGGAAGCCTCCGCAGGGGAAGGACCTTCCTTCCGACCAGGGGGCGGTCCACCCGATCCGGAGAGAGGTCGAACACCTCGGCTATTCGGAATCCGTGGCGTGCTATGCCGGAATCCTCCAGGAGCGCCCTGCCGAGATCCCCGGCGCCCACGAGATAGACTTCTGAACCGTCCTCCGCGCCCGGAAGTTCCAGGAGCCGACGGATCGTCTGGGCGACGGGATACCCCCGGCGGGGATTGCCCGCGGCCCCGGCCGCCTCCAGGTCCTTCCGGACCTGGACGGCCCGGAACCCCAGGCTCTGGCCGACAGCCTCGGAGGACAGCCATCGGTCCCCCGTTTCACGCCGTTCCCGGAACACCCTCAGGTATTCCGGAAGCCTACGCAGGGTGGGCACGGGGATATCGGCGGGCTCCGGCATAGGCATCAGTATACGCCCGTACTGCGGTCGGCGCCAGCCGTATAATGGTACGGTGATACGCGTCTTACGCGGCTCTCGCCTAGGCCGATTTCGGCCGGGTATCCATGCGTTCCATCAAGGCGGACAGAGTCTCCCGGCTCAGGTGTTCGATCGCGGAAACTTCCGCCCGGCGGATTTCCGGACTTCGACGGGGGATGTCTTCCAGCAGGCGCCGGGCCATCCTCCGTCGTTCCAGGATCTCCTCCGCGGAGGTTCGCCCGGATTCCGTGAGGGATACACGGGAGTATCGGTCATGGCGGACCAGCCCCATACGGGACAGCCGGTCGACCGCGGCATGCACCGAGGGCCGGGAAACCCCCAGGGCGGACGCGATGTCGGTGGAACGGACGGACCCTTCCGGCGCCTCCAGGGAACGTATGGCCCCGAGGTAGTGTTCCAGGGTTTCGCTGATCTTCTCGGTCATGGGCGTTCCTTCTTTCCGATCCGATTCAGGCAGCCGGCCCTTCCGCCAACAGGGCGGCGCCGGAATGGGGTACGGGCTGCGGCGCGGGCCGGTAAGTCGGACCGGTGCTACGGAGTTCCGTTCCCATCCTGAGTATGAGGGCGGTTCCGATCAGGGCGGCGACCAGATCCGCTGCGGGGCCCGCAAGGCAGACCCCGTCGAAGCCGAACCAGGCGGGCAGGACCAGCATGCCCAGGATCATCGCGAAGTTGTGGGAGAGCATGAGGATGCCGGCCTGGAGGGGCCGGCCCGTGGATTGGAAATACGCGGAGGGGAGCTGTTCCAGGGGGAAGAGGAAGGACAGGATCATGAAGATGCGGAGCGCCCGGCTCCCCAGGGCGACCAAGGCGGGGTCGTCGTTGAATAGCCGGATGAGAACGCCGGGCACCGTGACGGATACCAGGGCCGCGGCTGCGGCCAGGATGAAGGTCCACAGCCCGACCAGGGCGGAGAGTTTCTTCAGGCGCTCGAAGTTCCCTGCTCCGTAGTTGTACCCGAACAGGGTCTGGGCTCCGTTCGTGATCCCGTACAGGGGATAGCTCAGAACCATGCCTACGGTGTTCACCACGCCGATCACCGCGAGGGCAAGATCCCCTCCGTAAGGCCGTACGGCGTTGTTGGCCGTGATCATGATGCCCGTGGAAACGATATGGACCAGGAAGATCGGAAGTCCGATGGATACGATGCTCCCGAGGATCCTTCCTCTCGGGGCGAGGCGGGCCGGGTCGATGCGGAATCCGCTCGGGCCGCTCTGGGCCAGTACCAGGACCAGGGCCAGAGAGAGCACTTGGCAGATCGAGGTGGCCGCCGCCGCGCCGGCGAGGCCCCAGCGGAAAACGAAGATGAACAGCGGATCCAGGACCAGATTCAGGATCGTGCCCGCCAGGTTCGCGGCGAAGGAAGCCTTGGGACGCCCCGCCGCGAGAAGCGCGGAGGCTGCGGCCAAAGCCGCGGACTGGAAGGGAAGCCCGACGAGCAGGATACCCAGGAACTCGACGGCGGGTTCCAGGATTCCGGGTCCCGCGCCGAAGAGGGACAGGAGAGGCCGGGCGAAAGCCCAGCCGGCGAAGGACAGCAGGGACGCGGCCAGGAAGGCCGCTCCGGTACCCCGGGAAACGGCCTCGACGGCGGCTTCGCGGTCTCCCCGGCCGAGGGCCATGGAGGCGACGGCCCGGGAACCCGCGGCGAAGAGCATGCCCACGGCCATGCCCAGTATCATGACCGGGAATGCGGCCGTCGCCGCCGCAATCCCCTCGATACCCGCCCCCCGGCCGATGAAGATGCGATCCGCGAGGGAGTACAGGGCGGAGACCAGCATGGATGCCGTTGCGGGAAGGGAAAATTCCAGGAGGAGCTTGCCGACGGGATCGCGTCCCATTCTGTCGGATGGATTCATGAGGATGCCTCGTACGCCGTGGTTTGTTCCGGAAAGACCGGGCCGGAACAGGTTCCGCGCCGAGCCTCGGGCATTTCGCCCCGAACCGGTCAACACGCAGGCTACTATATCGACGAAAAAATACTGATATTCCGGTACCCCGACAACGATTTTTTTGGAAAGATCACCGTTCCGGGCTTCCTCCCACACCCCTTGCCGCCCCGGGAGCTCAATCAGTATTTTCCTATACATACCCCTTACTTCACGCATCCCTAGGAGTGAACCATGGCCCAGAAAGCGTTCCAGGCGGAGGTGAGCAAGCTTCTCCACCTCATCATCCATTCCCTCTACTCCCACAAGGAGATCTTCCTTCGGGAACTCGTATCCAACGCCTCCGACGCGTTGGACAAACTGAAGTACCTCACGGTTTCCGACGAGGCCTACAAGTCCATCGCCTTCGAGCCGTCCATCCGCGTCACCTTCGACAAGGAAGCCAAGACCCTCACGGTCTCGGACAACGGCATCGGCATGGACGGCAAGGACCTCCAGGAAAACCTGGGCACCATAGCCCGGTCCGGAACCCGCCGCTTCCTGGAGGCACTGGCGGAGGACGCCCGCCGGGCGACCAACCTGATCGGCCGCTTCGGGGTGGGCTTCTACTCCTGCTTCATGGTGGCCGACTCCGTGGAGGTCCTGACCCGAAAGGCCGGGCAGGAGGGGGCCTTCCTCTGGACCAGCGACGGAAAGGAGGGCTACGAGATCGCCCCGGCCACCCGGGACGGCCACGGCACCACGATCACCTTGAAGCTCAACGACGAGGGGCAGGAGTTCCTGTCCCGATGGCGGACCGAGGAGGTGCTCAAGAAGTACTCCAACCACGTGGCCTATCCCATCGTCCTGGCCTACGAGCAGGACAGCTACGACGACAAAGGCAAGAAGACGGGAACGGAACATAAGGAGGAGCAGGTCAACGCGGCCAGCGCCCTCTGGCTCCGCCCGAAGGCGGAGCTCAAGGACGCGGATTATATCGAGTTCTACAAGAACTTCGCGGACACCGACGAGGATCCCCTGGCCTGGATGCACACCAAGGCGGAGGGGACCATCGAGTATTCGACCCTCTTCTTCCTGCCCGCCAAGGCTCCCTTCGACCTCTACCACGCGGACTACAAACCCGGGGTGAAGCTCTACGTCCGCCGGGTCTTCATCACCGACGACGAGAAGGAGCTGCTTCCGACCTACCTGCGCTTCGTCCGGGGCGTCATCGACTCCGAGGACCTTCCCCTCAACGTCAGCCGGGAGATCCTCCAGCAGAACCGTGTCATGATGAACATCCGAAACGCCTCGGTCAAGAAGATCCTCGGGGAGCTCAAGTCCCTGGCTGAGTCCGACAAGGAGAAGTTCGGGAAGTTCGCGGACGAGTTCAACCGCCCCCTCAAAGAGGGCCTGTACTCGGACTTCGCTAACCGGGACGCCCTGCTGGAGCTCATTCGTTTCAAGAGCACCACCGTCGAGGGCTGGACCAGTCTGGCGGACTACAAGTCCCGCATGACCGGGGACCAGAAAGGCATCTACTATATAAGCGGCGATTCCGAGGAGCGCCTCCGGAAGAGCCCCCTTTTAGAGATGTATCGTCGACAGGGTCTGGAGGTCCTGATCTGCGCGGACGAGATCGACGAACTCGTGGTGCCCTCCATAGGCCGCTACGGCGACCTGGAACTCAAGGCCGTAAACCGGGCCGGGGCCGAGGAGGACTTGGATCCCGCGGCCAAGGACGGAAATGCCGAGGAAGCGGAAAAGGACCTGGCCCCGGCGGTGGAGAAGATCAAGAAGGCCCTGGGGGACCGGGTCAAGGACGTGCGCCTGACCCGCCGCCTGGCGGAGAGCCCCTCCTGCGTGGTTGTGGACGAGGCGGATCCGAGCTTGCAGATGCAGAAGCTCATGAAGGCCCTGGGACGCGGGGAAGGCGTGGACGTGAAGCCCATCCTGGAGATCAACGGGTCCCACCCCATGGTCGCCCGCCTGGCGGGCGCCGAGGACGAGGACCTGGTCGTCGACACCGCGGAGGTTCTCCTGGGCCAGGCCCTCCTGGTGGAAGGCGCCTCCCCCTCGGACCCCGCGGACTTCGTGAAGCGGATGAACAAGCTTATCTCTCGGCAGTGACCCTGCTCAGGAGAAGAGGGTTTTCATGCCGAGAACGGACAGGATGTACAGGATGAAGACAGGATCGACAGGATACAAGATGGAGAATATTGATTCTTAACTTCTTATCCTGTTTATCCTTATAAAATCCTGTCCATCCTGTCTCTCTTCCTGGTTCCAAGGCCCGGGGGATGTCCTACTCCGCCGGGGGCGGAGTCTTCGGGCGGGCCGGCAGCTCGATCACGATTCCCGCCCCGATCATCACAAGTGGTATGGCGAGCCCCACCGCAGCGTGGGCTCTGCCGAGGTTCGCGACCGTCTCGTGGTCCCCCCGCTTGAGGGCGTCCGTGGTAAAGAGGCCCATCACGATCTCCGAGGCCATCAGGGCGGCGTGGGTGAAGAAGGCGTACCGGTGGATGTCGGACTTGCTGATCTCCCCGGGTTTGGCCTTCCGGGCCATGGACATCCCCGTGACCGCGTTGCCCAGGTAGAGGGTCTCCCCGGCTACCAGGAGGCTGACGTGGGTCCACCGCAGGGTCTGATCCCCGGACCAGAGGTCCCGGATCATGATGTAGCAGTCCGGATCCATGGTGTCCTCGGTGATGCCGTTGGCGTCCCGGTAGTCGTGGGCCGTGGACATGAGGTCGTAGGCCCGGACCGCCCCGACCACCCCGGCGGCCAGC
>JBGSPT010000323.1:0-8486 GCA_041738475.1 Treponematales bacterium | reverse complement strand
CGCCAGGGCCCGGGCAGCCAGGGCCCGACCTCCCGCCACGGCCTCCAGGCACCCCGTGTTGCCGCAACGGCACAGGGTCCCATCGCCGTCGATGCCGATGTGGCCGATGTCTCCCGCCGCTCCCTTGGCTCCCCTGTAGATCTCCCCGTTGATGACGATCCCGGCCCCGATGCCCGTGCCGGCCTTGACCAGGAGGAAGCTGCCCCCCCGGTAGGCCAGATCCGAGGCGGCTCCCCGGTCGCGCTCGGCCAGGGCCATGACGTTGACGTCGTTGTCCACGAAAACCGGACAGGTGAACTCCTGGGACAGGAAGGAGGCCACGGGGAAACGGTCCCAGCCCGGCATGACCGGAGGATTGACCGGTACGCCGTGGGAATAATCCACGGGGCTGGGCAGGCCGAATCCGATGCCGAAGAGGGCCGAAGGCCCCAGGCCGGCCCTCTGTTCCAGTTCCCGGGCGTAGGAGATCACCCGGTTCAGGACCTTTTCGGGGCTTTCCCGGACGAGGTCCACGGGACCTCCCACGGAATCGATGATCTCCGCCTCCAGGTCGCAGAGGGCCACGAACAGATGGGACTGCCCCAGGGCCACCCCGACCACGTACCCCGCGGACTCGGCCACCTTGAGCTTCCGACGCTTCATCCCGTCCGGGATCTCCTCCCGCAAAAGGCCCACGGACATCAGCCGGTCGACATAGGCGGAAACCGTGGACTTGGCCAGGCCCGTCCGGCGGACGATGTCCTTGCCGTACAGGGGGCCGTGGTCCCGGATGATCTTGAATATCCTGTCCGCGGTGGTGGAGACGTTGACGGGGTCGTCCATATCGAAGTCGGTCATGCTGCACGCCTTTCGTCGGCACGGCGATCCGGATGATCCGGGATGATCGCCGCGAAGGCATTCGTAGTCAAGCGGTTCGACGGCACGGGGCGCGCCGGTTCCGGCGTCACAGGCTTCGTGACAGCCGGTCTCTGGGGAAGTATCCGCCCGTACGGTTCACCTGTCAACGGGAAAAGTTTTTTAAAAGTAGAAAAAGTTCGACAGCCGAACAATTTCGTTGACAGATCGGAGAAGCGGTTGTAGGCTGGGTCCGGAGCCCATCATGAAAACGGAAGCCCTGTGGTACCTCGGCGAGCGGAAGCTGGAACTCCGCCCCGTCGACCTGCCCGACCCCGAAGCGCACGAAGTCCTCGTGGAGATGGAAGCCTGCGGGATCTGCGGCTGGGACCTCCTGGCCTACTCGGGACGTTTCGGGAAATTCCACGAATACCCCTTCCGGGCCGGACACGAGGGCGTCGGAAGGATCGTCCGGACCGGCTCCCTGGTCCGGGACCTGGACGTGGGCCGGCGGGTCGTCTGCCACGAGCTCCCCATCGGGGAGCGGGGCGGGGGCCTTATGGCCCGGCACGCGGTCCGTTCCCGGGACAAGGTGACTCCGATCCCGGACGAGCCCTCCCTGCCCGCCCGGCTCTGGCTCGTGGAACCCGCGGCCTGCGTGGTGAACGGAATAGAGTACGCGGGCATCCGGCCCGGGGACTCGGTGGCCCTGGTGGGGGCGGGATACATGGGCCTCCTGATGCTCCAGCTCCTGCGCAGGACCCTGGCGGGCTGCGTTACGGTCTTCGAGCCGGATCCCCGGCGACTCGAGCTGGCGCGTTCCTTCGGCCGGGGCATGGGCGGCTGGGACTACGTCCCCGACGGATCCGCCGTCCTTACCGAGCGGGCCCGGTCCTACGACGTGGTCCTGGAGACCGCGGGTATTTCGGCGACGGTGGAGCTCGCCTTCGCCCTGGCCAAGCCCTTCGCGATCATCGAGAACTTCGCCTGGCACCATCACCGACAGGAGTTCGACCTGGACGAGTGGCACACCAAGGGCTGGCGCATCCTCAATATCCAGCCCCAGATGAACCCCTCCTTCGATTCCCTCTTCCCCCGGACCGTGGCCCTGATGGCCGCCGGGGCCGTGACGAACGAGGGTCTTCTGACCCACGCGGAGCCTGTGGAGAACGCCCGGGCCGCCTACGAGGCGGGCCTGGACCGGACCGGGGGCTATATCAAGGGAGCGATCCTGTTCTCCGCGGGATCCTCCCGGGCCGACCTGTAAGGAGGAACCATGAGCCGAAAGGTGACCCTGGTATCCGGCCAGTGGGCCGACCTTCCCTTCGAGACCTTCTGCGAAAAAGCCGGGAAGATGGGCTTCGACGGCGTGGAGATCGCCTGCTGGGGCGACCACATGGACGTCAAGGCTGCCGCGACGGATCCCCGGTACGTGGAAGACCGGAAGAAGATCCTGGAAAAGAACAAGCTGGGCTGCTGGGCCTTGTCGGCCCACCTGGCCGGGCAGTGCGTGGGGGATCCCTGGGATCCCCGGCTGGACGGCTTCGCGCCGCCCCGGGTCAAGGGGAACCCCGACGCCATCGTGGCCTGGGCGACGGAGGAGATGAAGCTGAGCGCCCGGGCGGCCCGGAACATGGGCTGCAAGGTCGTCACCTGCTTCATGGGCTCCCCGATCTGGCGCTACTGGTATTCCTTCCCCCAGACCACCGAGGAGATGGTCGAGAACGCCTACGCGGAGATCGTCCGGCGCTGGACCCCCATCCTGGACGTCTTCGACGAGTGCGGGGTGCGTTTCGCCCTGGAAGTCCACCCCACGGAGATCGCCTTCGACTATTACACCGCCGGGCGCCTCCTGGCCGCCTTCGGGCGCCGGGATGCCCTGGGCTTCAATTTCGACCCCTCCCACCTCCTCTGGCAGGGAGTCAAGCCCGAGCTCTTCCTGCGGGACTTCGCGGACCGTATCTACCATGTCCACATGAAGGACGTGGCGGTTCGGCCCGACGGACGGGCGGGCATCCTGGGCTCCCACCTGCCCTTCGGGGATCTGCGGAGGGGCTGGAACTTCGTGTCCCTGGGCCGGGGGGACGTGGATTTCGACGCGATCGTCCGGGAACTGAACGAAGCCGGATACTCGGGTCCCCTGTCCGTGGAGTGGGAGGACGCCGGGATGGACCGGGAGCACGGGGCCGCGGAGTCCCTTGCCTACGTCCGCCGCATCGACTTCCCGCCCTCGGGCCGGGCCTTCGACGCGGCCATGAGGAAGTGAGGGGCCGATGCCGGACGCCATCCTTAGGGTCGAGAACATCTACAAGGACTTCGGGAGCGGTCCCGTGCTCAGGGACGTGAACCTCGAGGTCCGTCCCGGGGAGATCCTGGGGATCATAGGGGAGAACGGGGCGGGCAAGAGCACCCTGATGAAGATCCTGGCGGGCATCCACCCGCCGACCTCCGGGAAGGTCTACGTGGACGGGAAGGCGGTACGGATCGCGGATCCCATCGCAGCCCGGGCCCTCAAGATCTCCCTGGTGCCCCAGGAATTCAACCTGATCCGGGACCTCCCGGTGTACAACAACGTCTTCCTGGGGGCGGAACTGCGGAAGCCCTCGGGGATCCTGGACAAGGAGGCCATGAAGGCCCGGACCCGGGAGCTCCTGTCCCAGCTGAACGTGGCCCTGGATCCGGAGGCCCGGATCGAGGGCCTGTCCGCGGCTGAAAAGCAGATGGTGGAGATCTGCAAGGCCCTGGCCTTCGACTCCCGGGTCCTGATCATGGACGAGCCCACCACCATGCTGACCAAGTACGAGATCGAGATCCTTTTCCGCCTGACCTTGAAACTCCGGTCCGAGGGCATGACGATCCTGTACATCTCCCACAAGCTCAAGGAGGTCGAGCACCTCTGCGACCGGGTGGCGGTGCTCCGGGACGGGGAGCTGGTGCACGACGGTCCCACCTCGGAGATCTCCATCGTGGAGATGGCCCAGAAGATGGTGGGCCGGGAACTGGGATCCATATTCCCCGCCAAGGGAAGGCCCGGGGACGAGGTGGTCTTCGAGGCCCGGGGCGTCACGGTGCCCGGGATTCTGGAGGACATCAGCTTCCAACTGCGGAAGGGCGAGATCCTGGGCTTGGCGGGACTGGTCGGGGCGGGGAGGACCGAGCTGGCGGAGACCGTCCTGGGCTTGCGCCGGAAGAGCGAGGGATCCTTCCTCAAGGAGGGCCGGGAGCTGGACCTCCGGGAACCCGCGGACGCCGTGGCCGCGGGCATCTCCTACCTTTCCGAGGACCGGCAGGGCGCGGGGATCATCACGACCTTCTCGGTCACACGAAACGTGACCCTCGTGTCCCTGGGGGAGTACTGCAGATCCTTCTTCCGCCTGATCGACAAAAAAACGGAGAAGAACAAGGTCCAGGGCTACGTGGATTCCTTCCGGATCAAGACCGACACCCTGGAGCGCCGCCTGGAGAACCTCTCGGGGGGAAACCAGCAGAAGGTGTCCCTGGCCAAGGCCATCGACACCTCCCCCTCGATGCTGATCGTGGACGATCCCACCCGGGGGGTGGACGTGTCCGCCAAGCACGAGATCTACGTGTTCATCAACGACCTGGCCCGGAAGGGCATATCCTGCCTGCTAATCTCCTCGGAACTGGAGGAGATCATCGGCATGTGCGACCGCGTCCTGGTGATGCGGGACGGGAGGATCGCGGGGACCCTGGAGGGCGACCGGATCACGGAAGAGCAGATCATGTACCACGCGACGGGAGTCCAAGAGGAGGCCGCATCGTGAGCGCTACGACCGCCAAGAAGATCGACCTGGAGAAGTACGGCGCCCTGATCGCCCTGGGAGCCCTCTTCGTCCTGGCCTCCATAATCGGGTGGCCCTACTTCATCCGCCCAGAGAATCTGGTCAACGTGATGCGCCAGTCCTCGTACACGGGGATCATCGCCCTGGGCATGACCTTCGTCATCATCTCCGGGGGGATCGACCTGTCCGTGGGCGCCGTGGCCGCCTTCGTGGCCTCCTGCGGGGTCCTATTCATGAACTGGGTCCTGCAGGCGGCCGGAGGCAACGAGGTCCTGGCCATCCTGGGGGGCGTCTCGGTGATGATCGCCCTGGGCTTCGCTTCGGGGGCCCTGAACGGTCTGCTCGTCACGAAAGGCAAGATCGTCCCCTTCATCGTGACCCTGGGCACCATGAGCATCTTCCGGTACCTGTCCCTGCAGATGGCGAACGCCGGGGAGTTCGCGTCCCAGAGCCAGCTCTACGGGACCTTCGGTATGTCCAAGATCTTCGAGTTTACGATCGGGGACCAGGCGATATCCCTGCCCGTTCCGGTCTTCACGATGCTGGCCCTGGCGGCGTTTCTGTCCTTCCTGCTCAACAACACCCGCTACGGCCGCTACCTCTGCGCCGTCGGGTCCAACGCCCGGGTGGCCCAGTACTCCGCGGTGCGGATCGATCGGGTCCGGTTCTGGGCCTACGGGATCAACGGGATGTGCGTCGGCGTGTCGGCGGCCCTCCTGGCCGCCCGGTTCAACACCGTGTCCACACCCAACTTCGGGCTCGGCTCCGAACTGGACGCCATCGCGGCCACCATCATCGGCGGCACGGCGATGGCCGGCGGACGGGGCTCCATCTGGGGGACCATCATCGGGGTTTTCATGCTGCAGATCATCCAGAACATGCTGAACATGGCGGGACTCTCGCCCTACCTCCAGGGGGTGGTGAAGGGCATCGTGATCATCGGCTCGGTGTACATACAGAAACAGCGGCAGTAATCCGGGTACGGTTTTTATCCGGCGCCGGACCAAAGGCCGCCGCCGGAACGAGACAGGCTTCAGCCGCAGGGGTCCTTTCTGACTCCTGTCCACTGGCTCCTGTCTACAGACACGGCGATACCGCCCCCCGGAGGGGGAGGCGTTTCGGGTCCTCGTCGAGGACCTGCCCCGAAGAGGGGCGTCGCAAGAGAATGGGCTACGGGAGGCTTGGAATGAAAAAGGTACTGTTAGCGCTCCTCATCGTCACGATGGTCGTAGGCGGCGCCTATGCCCAGAAGGTCTACAGAGTGGGCGTGTCCATGCCCAGCGCCACCCACGGGTGGATGGGCAACGCGAACTGGTGGGCCCAGCGGGCCGAGAAGGACTGGGAGGCCCGGGACAAGGCCGTCCAGATCGAGCTCAAGTTCTCGGGCAACGTGAACCAGCAGGTGGCGGACATCGAAGACCTTCTGGTGAAGAAGGTGGACGCCCTGGTGGTCTTCCCCCACGACACCTCGGTGACCAGCATCGTCGAGAAGGCCTACAACGCGGGAGTATACGTGGTCGTCCTGGACCGCGGCGTCTCCAAGGAAGGCATCTACGACATCTACATCACCAACGACGACGAAGCCTACACCCGCAAGGGCATGGAGTGGCTTGCCAAGCAGATGAATTACCGCGGCAACCTGCTCCTGATCACCGGCATCCCCTCGCCGATCGACAACATCCGTACGGGCACGATCAAGGAAGTGGTGAAGAAGTATCCCAACATCAAGCTGCTGGACGTCCAGCCCGGCGACTGGAACCGCCAGAAGTCCCTGTCCGTCATGGAGAACTACCTCCAGAAGTACAAGCAGATCGACGCCGTGTACACCGCGGACGACGACATGATGCTGGGGGCCATGCAGGCGTACAAGGAGTCCGGCCGCAGGGACATCAAATTCTTCCTGGGCGGCGGATGCCTGAAGAGCGTGATCAAGGAGATCATGGACGACTCCAACCCCCTGGTGAAGGCGGACGTCACCTACTCCCCCTCGGTCATCGCCACCTCCATCTCCTACGCGGTCATCGGGGTCAAGGGCGAGAAGCTCAACCCGAACGTCTACCAGGTCCGCGCCCTTCCGCGCCGGATCATCCTGCCCTCCGAGCTCGTGACCCGGGAGAACGCCAAGGACTTCTACGTCCCCGAGGCGCCGTTCTGATCAAGAACGGTTAATTAAAAAAACGACCACGGAGGCACGGAGAACACGGAGCTAGCACGGAGAATAAGATGAGGGGAAGCAGGCAAGAATCGAGTCGGGCGCCGACGCCCGTCCCCTCCTTTCCCTCTCTTCTCCGTGCCCTCCATGTCCTCCGTGGTTAATTCCTGAAATTGTGCGGAGGTAGGGCATGGGTTTGAAGGTCGGCATCGTAGGCGCCGGGGGAATGACGAGGTATCACGTCCCCGGCTTCCGGAGCGCGGGGGTCGAGGTCGTGGGCCTCGCGGATCCCGTTCCCGAGGCGAGGGAGCGGACGATCCGGCTCCACGGCATCCCGTCCGCGTACGCGAGCCTGGATGAGCTTTTGGCGGCGCACAAGGACCTCGACATTGTGTCCATCCTCACGCCCAACAAGTTCCACGCACCCCTGGCCATCCAGGCCCTCCGGGCGGGCAAGCACGTCTTCTGCGAGAAGCCCCCCGCCCTCAACGCGGCCGATACGGAGAGCATGGCCGCGGAGGCCAAGAAGGCGGGGAAGCGACTGCAGTTCAACTTCAACAACCGCGCCCGCCCCGAATCCTTCGCGATGATGGAATACATCCGAGCGGGCGAGGTCGGCCGGATCAACTCGGCCCAGGCCGTCTGGTGCCGGCGCAGCGGAGTCCCCGGCTTCGGAGGCTGGTTCACGGACAAGTCCGTGTCCGGCGGCGGACCGGTCATCGACCTGTTGCACATGCTGGACCTGGCCTTGTATTTCATGGGCTACCCGGAGCCCGAGTGGGTCCTGGCCCAGACCTTCCGGGATTTCATCGACAACCGGGACTTCCGCGGTCCCTGGGGCATCCCCGACGTCCCGGACGGCAAGATCGACGTGGAGGCGGCCTGCCACGGCTTCATCCGGTTCAAGACGGGTCAGGTCTGTTTCGTCCGCTCCTCCTGGGCGGAGATGTCCGAGCGGGAGACCGTGTCCGTGACCTTCCAGGGCACCAAGGCCGGAGGCGTGGTGGAGCGCCTGTTCGGCGTGGACGGGATCGACGAGACCAGCGTGGACCGCTGTCAACTCTTCACCCTGGAGCACGGCCGCCACGTCAACCGGAACGTGATCGTTCCCCGGGACGACGCCATGGGCCGGCTCCGCTCGGTCCAGAATTTCGTGCGCTCCCTGGATGGCGCCGAGGAACCCCTGAACACCCCCGACCAGGCGGTCAAGCTGATGAAGGTCGTGGATGCCCTGTTCGCCTCCGCAGCCACGGGGGAGCCGGTGCGGGTGGCGAAGTAGGGGCGGATCCCCGAAGCGTCCGGCCGTTCCGGACGGAAGATTTTCCCCTCCCCGCTTGACCCGCCGGGAATACGGGTTACTATTTTACGTATGCAGCACAAAATCTGCGTGCGGATCAAGTCCGGCGAGTATATCGAGGCCCTGGATCTCTCCCGGGCCCGCCGCGCCGTCCTCCACCTCACGACGATAGAAGACTACCAAACCGCCGCGGAGATACCCCTGTATCTCGTCTCCGGTTCGGAACGGAAACCCCTGGCCACCCTGAACGCGGAACGGCTCTCCCCCCTGTCTTCCGAGGAATGCCGGCTGGATCTGGAGACCCGGCTCCTGGGCCGCCGCCGGGCGGAGTTCCGGGTGGTCCAGAACGGGCGACTGATCCTGGGGGAAACCTGTAGACTACCGATGCCCGGCGGCGGCC
>JBGSPT010000312.1:0-6012 GCA_041738475.1 Treponematales bacterium | reverse complement strand
CGGGTCGAGCCGCAGGACCGAGCGGGCCGCCGGGGAGGCGGACCACCCGTACCTCGAGAACCCGCCCGTGTCGGGGCCGGTCCTATCCGCGGGCGCCGGCGTCCGAACTTCCCGGTTCCGAAGCCGGGTTTTCGCGATGTAGGGATTCTCCACGGTCAAAGGTCCCCCCACGCAGCCCGCGGGGCAGGCCATGGCCTCGATGAAAGCGACGCCCCGGATCTTCCCGTTCTCCAGGGCTTCCAGTACCCCGATCACGTCGGAGATGCCGTCCACGGAAATGCTCCCCGGGACGCCCACGGCGTCGCTCTCTCCGTCGACTCGGGCCCAGGCGATGCCCCGGCAGCCCGCCCGGGCCAGGGGCCGCTCCTCCACCCCGGAAAGGAGGTTGCGCAGGGGAAGGTAGACGTCCCGGATCCCCAGGACCCCGTCCACCGCGGACCGCTGCCCGCCCTGGGGATGGCGGGCCGCTGTCACCTTGCCCGCGCAGGGGGAGATGAAGAAGACTCCCAGGCCCGGCCGCCCCGGATGCAGGGTCTCCTTCACGATCCGGGCCGCGATCTCCATCGGGGACGCCAGGGGCACAAGGCGGTCCAAGAGGCTGGGAAACCGTATCTGGATCAGCTTGACCACCGCGGGGCAGGAGGATGAGATCCAGGGACCCGGGCCGGCCCGCCGGATCCAGTCTGCGGTCGCCTCCGAGGCGAGCTCCGCCGCCCGGGCCGCCTCGAAGACCTCGTCGAAGCCCAGGGCCAGGAGGCCCGAGAGGATCCGGTCCACGGAAAAGCGCTCGTCGAACTGTCCGTACAGGGAGGGAGCGGGAACCGCAACCCGATACGTGTAGGACTTGAGCATGGTCAAGGGATCGGGCACCGCGAGCTTGGCCCCGGAGGGACAGACCCGGATGCACTGGCCGCAGTCCACGCAGCGCTCGTCCAGGATCCGGGCCTTGCCCTTGCGCACCCGGATGGCCTCGGTGGGGCAGTGCTTGAGGCAGGTGGTGCAGCCCTTGCACTTGTCGGGGTCCAGGGTGACGGAGTGGAAGACCGAGGGTCCGGGGCCGCTCACGGTACGCCCTCCTCCGACGGCGCTCCGGCCGCCGCGGAAGCTCCCGCGGGAACGGGCACCCCGGACAGCGCCAGGACGATGGTAACCCGAGTTCCCCGCCCGGGCTCGGAGTCCACGGTCAGTTCGTCGCTGTTCCGCCTCATGTTCGGCAGTCCCATGCCGGCGCCGAAGCCCAACTCCCGGATCCACTCCGGGGCCGTGGAGTAGCCCTCCTGCATGGCCAGGTCCAGGTCCGGGATGCCCGGGCCGGAATCCTCCAGGATCAGGACCGCCCGTTCCGGGCCGATCTCGGCGAACGCGGTCCCGCCCCCGGCGTGGATGACCATGTTGATCTCCGCCTCGTACATGGCCACCGCGGCCCGCTTGATGATCCCGGGGTCCACTCCCAGGCGGGCAAGCACCTTCTTGACCTCCCCGGAGGCGCGGCCGGCCTGGTTGAAATCCCCGCCGGGGACGGTGAAGGTCAGGGTCATGGGCCCGGCTTTAACGGATCTCCCGGGTGCCGCCGGCGCGCAGGCCGGCCTCGTACAGGCGTCCGCAGGAGATGAACATGGAGTAGTTCGTGGAAAGAAGTATCATGCCCGATTCCCGGGCGGCCTCGACCATGTCCCGGGAGGGCGTCTTGCCCCGGACGAAGACCACCACCCGGATGTCCAGGAGGTCCGCGGTCCGTATGGCCTGGGGGTTCACGAGGCCCGTGAGCAGGACGACCTTCTCCTTGACGAAGGCCATCACGTCGCTCATGAGGTCCGCGCCGCAGGCGGCGCTCACGTCCAGGTCCAAGTCGTCCTCGCCCGCGTACACCCGGGCTTCCAGCAGTTCCGCTATCCGTCTGACGGTCATGGCGTCTCCCCGGCGGGAGGATAGCATTTTCACCGCCTCCGGGTAAAGCGACGGTTCAGGAACTCACCGCAAATTGCGCGTTTACAGGACTCACCACGGAGGACACGGAGAAAGAAATTTGGAACCAGCGATCGGACAGGATGGACAAGATGGAATCGGATGAACGGGATGGAGGAATGAGAATGCATTCTTCTTTCTCGCCCTATCTTGTTCATCTTTTCTTAATCCTGTCCATCCTGTCCCTCCAACGGTTCAAGGCCCCGGCTTTTTTGCGGCGGCGTCGGATCGCGGAATTTCTAAAGCCCGTCTACGGATTACCGATACCTAGAGAGGGCGCCGTCCGGTGTTTCACCGGCCGGCGGCCCGCGGTATCACTTCGTCGGGGCCGTAGGTCCCGGAGGAGCGACGTCGAACCAGACACGATACCGGCATGGAAGCCGAACGGCCCCGAAGACGGGCCGTTGTCACCTAAGGAAAGGAGAAACAGGTTATGATCATCAATCACAACCTCAGTGCGATGTTCGCCGACCGCTCCCTCAGGGTCACGAACGGGAACGTGGACAAGGGGATGGAGAAGCTCGCGTCCGGCCTGCGGATCAACCGCGCCGGGGACGACGCTTCGGGACTCGCGGTTTCGGAGAAGATGCGCTCGCAGATTCGCGGACTCCAGAGGGCGTCCAAGAACGCCGCGGACGGCATCTCCTTCATCCAGACCGCGGAGGGATTCCTTCAGGAAAGCCAGGACATTCTCCAGCGGATGCGGGAACTGGCCGTACAGGCGTCGAACGGGATCTACAGCGCGGAAGACCGCATGCAGATCCAGGTCGAGGTTTCGCAGCTGGTCGACGAGATCGACCGCATCGCGAGCCATGCCCAGTTCAACGGCATGAACCTGCTCACGGGCCGTTTCGCCCGGGAGACCGGGGAGAACATCGTCACCGGATCCATGTGGTTCCACATCGGCGCCAACATGGATCAGCGGGAACGCGCCTACATCGGCACGATGACCGCCAAGGGACTCGGCGTGCGCAACGTCGGGGACGAGAGCATCCTGACCATCGCCACCCCGGACGACTCCAACCGCGCCATCGGAACCCTGGACGCGGCCCTGAAGGTCGTCAACAAGCAGCGGGCGGATCTGGGAGCGTACCAGAACCGCATGGAGCACGCGATCCGCGGGATCGACATCGGCGCCGAGAATCTACAGGCCGCCGAGAGCCGCATCCGCGACGCCGACATGGCCAACGAGATGGTTGACTACACGAAGAACCAGATCCTTGCCCAGGCCGGAAACGCGATGCTCGCCCAGGCCAATCAGAAAACCCAGCAGGTCCTCCAGCTCCTCCAGTAGGACAGGGACCCCGGGAAGTGAAACCGGAGGCCGCCCCGATTCGGGGCGGCCTTTTCGTCGCTTGATCGGGAGGCCGGCCTCACCTATAATCGCCCATCATGGAACGGGCGGACCGCGCGGCGCGCGACGCGATACTCGGCCGGGTCTTCCCGGGCCTCGGTCCCGGGAAGGATCCCGAGATCGAAAGATATTTCCGGCTGCGTGCCGCCGGCCGGACCGCGGAAGCCCTGTCCCTCTTCGACCGGGTCCTGAAGGTCCGCTATCCCGACGAGGGCAGGCGCTCCGCCCTGTTCAACCTCTTCCGCCGCGGGGACCCCATGTTCCCGGCATACCACGACGAACTTCTATGGGACCTCTACGATTCGACCTCCGCCCGGATTCGGGATACCCTGGACCGGATCTGCCTGCCCGTCTGCGGGATTCCGCCCAAGGACGCCTATCGGCTCCTCGCGGCCCTGGAAACGGCGATGCGCCTGCTCCCGGAGGGCCGGGAAGCCGCCCTGGCCCGGCTGGACGAACTCTCGGCGTTCGCGAAAATCCTGGGACACCGGACCGGGGAGGTCGTGAAGGTCCGCGCACTGGCGGCTTCCTATTTCGAAAGGGTGTCCGCAGGCGGGGCGGAACCGTCCGTAGCCTTCGGAGGGCTCGTCGGGAAGCCCCGGGCATCCCGACGTAGGGTAGGGAGCGGCGACCCCGAGGACGGCGCCGATCCCTTCGACCTGTCCCGGGCGAAGCTGAGCGCCGGGGATATCGATCGCGTCGAGATACCCGCCGGCTCGGAACGCCTGGAGGACCGGGCCCTGGCTTTCTGTTTCAAGTACTGGAAGGCCTCGGAGGACCCGGCCTTCGAGCGCCTGGTCCTCCTGTACTCCCGGGCCCGGGGCGGCCCCCACCACGAGGTACTCCGGGTGATCCGGGAGGGCCGGGCTTCGGAAACCCCGGACGAGGAGATCCTGGGCCGGGTGGCCGCGGTCCTGTCCCCGGGCTACTCCTACACGACCCAGGGAGACCTGTACATGCGGAGGGCCTGGAAGGCCCTGAAGGCACGGATGGACCCCGGGGATGGTGGTACGAAGATTGTGAAAGCCCCGAAGCCCGGAAAGGCCGCGCCGGAACGGGATGCCGTCCGGAAACCGGCCGCCCCCAGGCCCGCGAAAAGCGCGCAGAAGGCGCCGCGGAAACGGTCGGCCCCCGCCGGGGAATCCTCCCCGAGGGCCGCGGACTCGCGGCCCCCCGCGCCCCGGGGCTCCGTCTCTGACCGCATCAAGGCCCTGTCCGGAAAGCGCTACGACGTCTACCGGGAAGAATTCCTGGCCCGGGTCGGCCCCGCCATCCGGGACCGGCTTTCGGAGCGGAGGATCAAGCCCAAGGACGCCTTCGAGGACCCCCTGGGCCGGGCGGAGGACCTTATCCGGGACTTCCTGGAAAGGAACTACGCGAACCCCTACATGGACTGGGAGGGATCGGACACCCGGGCCCGGGTCGAGGACCTGGGATTCTCCGTCCAGGACCTGGAGGGGATCATCGCCCTCTGGTACTCCCGCCGGGGGAAATAGTCCGTATCGATGTTCCCGCGGGGTCGAGGCTGCCCGGGCCCCCGGATCTAGAGTTTCACGCGCCCCCGGAAGGACCGGGCCAGGGTCAGCTTGTCCGCGTACTCCAGGTCGCCCCCCACGGGGATGCCCGTTGCCAGGCGGGTGACGCTCACCCCGGAGTTCTCCAGGACCTTCCGGATGTAGAGGGCCGTCGTGTCCCCCTCGACGGTGGGGTTCGTGGCGAGCACGACCTCCCGGATCTCCCCGCCCCGGACCCGCTCGGCCAGGCGGTCGATGCGCAGGGACTCCGGCCCCACCCCGTCCAGGGGCGAAAGGAGACCCCCGAGGACGTGGTACAGCCCCCGATACTCCCGGGAGGCCTCCAGGATGAGGACGTCCTGGGGCTGTTCCACCACACACAGCAGGGACCGGTCCCGGCCCGGGGAGGAGCAGACGGGACAGGGATCCGTCTCCGCGTAGGAGCCGCAGACCGAGCAGAACCGCACCGAGCCGCGGAGGGTCAGGATGCGTTCCGCCAGGGCCCGGGCGTAGGATTCGTCCGCCTTGAGCAGGTGGAAGGCGATGCGGGACGCGCTCTTGCGGCCGATCCCGGGGAGCCGGGACAAAAGGCCCATGAGCTCCTCGAGGGCCTTCACCGGGGCATCCCGCCGCCGAAGAGGTCCGGAGGGAGGGGCAGTCCCCCGGTACCGCCCGCCAGTTCCCTCTGGAGGGTTTCCCGGAGCCGGGCGGAGGCGTCGTTGTGGGCCGCCCGCACCAAGTCTCCCAGCAGGGCCGGGTCCGGCGGATCGAGGACCTCGGGAGCGATCTCGATCCCGGTCATCTCGAAGGACCCGTTCAGGGTGATCTTCACCATGCCGCCCCCCGCGGATCCCGTCGCGGACGCGCGGCTCACCCTTTCCTGGGCCTCCCGCATGCGTTCCTGCAGGGCCCGGGGGTCCCCGAGCATCTTGAGCACCTCAGAAATATCCATTTCCCTCTCCAGAACGTGACGGGACAGACGTACTCTCCATGCGCTTGCCCCGGAATACCCGCTCCACGATCTCCACCGCGTCCGCCTCCGGCTCTCCCTCCTCCGGGGGCGGCAGGTCGTCCTCCGCTTCGGCCGCGTCCCGGGGAGCCCGGGAAGCGTCCTTCGGGGCTTCCTCGACCCGGAGCTCCACCTTGAGCATCCGGCCCGCGGCCTCGGCCGCGGCCTTG
>JBGSPT010000310.1:0-3714 GCA_041738475.1 Treponematales bacterium | reverse complement strand
GCTCAAGGCCGAGGGCCGACAGCACGTCGTCCAGCCATTCCTCCGGGGCCGGGCCGGCCAGGGGGAACCTCGTCTCCTCGCTGGGGCCAGCCTCTCCGGGCATGTCCGGGGCGGCGACCCGGAAGGTCCGGGACAAGGCCGCCGCCTCCCCCAGCCAGGACATGGCGTTGGAGGTCGATCCGTGAAGGAGAACTACCGTCGGCGCCCCCTCGGGGCCCGAGAGGACGACCCGGGTCCGCCCGTGGCGGGTCGGGACGTCCCGGACAGATTTCGGTTCAGGCCAGCGCGAAAGGACCTCATCGTACTTGGCCAGGACCGCCCGTCGGCCCTCCTCGGATTTAAAGACGGATTCCGGTTCGTTCCTCATCGCGAGCCTCCCTCCGGACCTCTTTCGCCGGCCGGCCCGGCGCCCGTACCCTCCCGGGCCGGGTCGTACCGCAGGGTTCCCAGCCCCTCCCGAACGCCCCGGGCCCAGGTCAGCTCAGCCTCCAGGTGCCCGAGATGGTTTTCCTCGATGCTCTTCCATAGGAAGGTTTCCCTGCGGGACCGGTTCGGGGCAGGCCTGCCGCGCCGCATCATCTCCCGAGCCATGAGCAGACGGGACTCCAGGGCGCTCTCGTAGCGCCCCAGAAGGGCGTAGAGCTCCCGGTCTCCCAGAAGGTCCGCCCAGGCCAGCTGGATATGGAAGACGTTCCGCAGTTCCGGAACCTCCGGCTCCGAGTCCAGCCAGATCCGCAGAGCTTCCAGGCCCTTCGGCGTCACCGTATAGACCTTGCGCGAAGGATACTTTTCCTGGTGGACCACTTCGTTGGTCACCAGGCCTTCCCTGTGAAGCTTGATGAGGGTCCCGTAGATCTGGTTGTTGTTCCCGGACCAGTGGAAGGACAGGGAATCCGCGAAGACCTTCTTGAGCTCGTACCCCGTATGGGGCTTCCAGCTCAGAAAGCCCAGGATCGCGTGCTGGATAGACATAATAGCCCCCTGGTAACTTAGTTATTATTATACTATGTTATTTATAACATAGTTGTCAAGACGAATTCCTCCTTACTTCCTATTCTTGTACATCCGTTTATATCCTGTTAATCCTGTCAAATTTATCGTGAAAGCTTATACGCCGCCCCGAAGACCCGGAAAAGCTCCCCCGCGGTGGTTCCCGGCCCCGGGGGGGAACCCCGCATGCGCAGGGGAGAGTTGACGGCCACGGAAACCCCCTTCACGAAGAGGGTATCCGCGCCGGGGTGGATCAGGTTCATCCGTTCCACCACAGGGCCCCGGCGGTAGTTGTGGTGGAGGTAGGAGACGGTCCCCTCCTCGTCGACCCCCACGACCATGCCCACGTGGGTCAGCGGGTCGTCGGCCCTGCCGTTCCCGTTCGCGTCGTAGGTGTCGTCCCAGAACACCAGGTCCCCGGGGGCGGGATACCGGGTCGCGTACAGTAACCCCGCGTCCCGGAGGGTCAGGTAGAGCCGGGCCACCCCGTTGCCCGAATAGACGGCGAACCGGTAGGCCAGGTCCACCCCACCGAACGCGTAAGCCGCCCGAACCACCCCCGTGCAGTCCATGGGGTACCGGGCCCCGTTCACCACCAGTTCGCTCTTTCCGACCAGGGAGAGCCCGCCGGCGACCACCGCGGCCTGGAGCTTCGACGGAGCGGCGGGAGCATAGGTCTCCCGCTCCGGGAAGGAGTAGGCGGCGTCCTTGGTGGAAGGAACCTTCCCGCGGCCCGCGCAGGAGGCCAGGAGGACCGCGCTGGCCAGGAGGACCGTGGACCGCAGGGCTGGGGGGATGAGCCGGAAGGGGATCGGCAGGGAGGGATCCATGAATACAAGTATATCCGGGAGCGTCGGAACGTCCAACCGTCGACCCCTGTTCCGCCCTCCGGTCCATACGGCGGGATTCTTTCGGCGGACGCAAGCGGACTCCACATTCCGCGCGGTACTACCCCGTCGGCACTATACGGCGTCGGGATACGGACCCGGCCGGCCGGCGGGCCGCCCGTGGGGCGGGAATATGCTGCGGCGGAAGGCCGCGCGGGAGGAGCGCGTATGAACAACCTGAACTCGATCCTGCTGGAGGGGAACCTGGTGCGGGACCCGGACCTCAAGTCCACCCCCTCGGGCACGCCGGTGTGCACCTTTTCGGTGGCCAGCAACCGGTGGTACAAGCAGAACGACCAGCTGGAGAAGGAGGTTTCCTTCTTCGACGTGGAGGCCTGGTCCAAACTGGCGCAGACCTGCGGGGACACCCTGAAAAAAGGCCGGGGAGTCCGGGTCGTAGGCAGGCTCAAGCAGGACCGGTGGAACGACGGGGAGGGAAAGTCCCACAACAAGGTCAAGATCGTGGCGGAACACGTGGAATTCAAGCCCCAGATGAAGGACGACGCGTCCGGGGAGCGGGCCCCGGCGGCCCGGGCCCGCAAGGAGGAGCCCGCGGAGGTCTTCTGACGCCGCCGGAAAAAGCGGGGGCTTCCGAACGACGTCCGGAAGCCCCCAGAATCCCCCTATCGGAATCGCGGGCCGGCCGACGGCCTTCCCGCGCACCGAACTACGTAGCAGGTTGTAGAACTGCTCGAAGCATTTCAACAACCTGGCATACCGCCGGGCCTCCGCGCTTCCGCGCGGTCCCGGCCGCTTTCATTCCTCCCCGGACTCCGGGCTCTGGGCCGCCGTTACAGCCACCACGATGTCCCGGGACGCGGCCCGGAGCTGGTCCAGGATGGACCCGAAGGGATCCCGCATGCGCACCGAAGGTCCGGACACGCTCACAGCTCCCAGGAATCCCAGATCCGGGATCTCCACGGGTACGGCGATGCAGACCAGCCCCGGCTCGTACTCCTCCCGGTCCATGGCGTAGCCTACGCTCCGAACCTGGCCGATCTCCTCCCGGTAGGCCGCGGCCTCCGTGATTGTGGCGGGGGTCAGCCTGGGGTACGGCGCCTGCTGGAGAAAATCCTCCAGGTAAGCCGCGTCGAGGGTCGCAAGGATAGCCTTGCCAACCGCGGTGCAGTGGAGAGGCAGACGATCCCCGGGGCTCGTCCGGAGACGCAGGTTCCGTCCGCCGTCCGCCTTCGCCAGGTAAAACGCGCCCCCGTTGCTCCAGGATCCCAAGTTGATCGTCTCCCCGGTCTCCCGGGCAAGACGTTCCAGGACCGGCCGAGCCCGGGCTGCGACGTTCTCCGAAACAGGCACCCGGCTCGCCAGCTCAATCAGCGCAAGGCCCAGGACCCACCCGTTTTCCCGCTTCTCCACGGCCCCGGCCTCGGCGAGGGATCCCAGGTATCGCAGGGCCGTGGCCTTGTCCCAGCCCGTTTCCCGTGAGATCCGGGCCAGGGTTACGGCTCCGCCGGCTCGGGACAGATAGGAGAGAAGCTCAAACGCTTTAACCGTGGATCCGCTCATGCTCAACCTAATAATGCACAGGGCTTGTTTCTTTATAAGAAACCTAATATCGGAAATTGAAATATAAAACCAGACTACACCCGGTTCGGGCATTCGTCAAGAAGGATTTTTTCGAAACCTAGGGGGTAATGCGGAAGCGTTCCGCGCAGCGTACACCTACGGAGCCCGGGTTCGGGCCGGAGGTTCGGAACCGTCCGGATGGCCGCTAATCCCTGGGTTTCCTGCCGTGTCCGGAGGACTTCGGCCCGGTTCCGGGCTTCCGTACCCGGCCGGCGCCGGGCCCCGCTCCCGGTCCGGCGGAGGGTCCCCGTCCGGC
>JBGSPT010000251.1:0-2853 GCA_041738475.1 Treponematales bacterium | reverse complement strand
GGCCGCCGCGGATCCGGTCGGCTTTTCCGGAGAACAGCAGATTGAAGGAATCCCGAAGGAAACTTATCATGGCCGCAGGCTTTCTGGCCTTCGGCCTGGGCTGGGTCGGGGTCTTCCTGCCCGGCCTTCCCACCACGATCTTCTGGATCCTCGCGGGCATGGCCTTCCTGCGCACCAACCGGCGCATGTACGAGAGGATCGTCTCCCACAAGCGCTTCGGGCCGGGGGTAAAGCTCTTCGTGGAGGAAGGGAAGATCCGCGCCCGGGGCAAGGTCATCTCCATCGGAGCGATGATGACCTTCGCGTCCCTGGGCGCCTTGGCCATTCCCCCCGTCTGGGTCAAGGTCCTGGTCGTATCCGCCGCGGCCTGCGGGAGCCTCTGGGTGGCCCTGCTGCCGACCCCGGAGGGTGCGGCCCGGGCGGCCGACAAGGTTCCCGGCGCGGAAAGGAAGAGCGCGGAGTCGGCTTGAAGATCGATCGCCTGCTCTCCATCATCGTGTACCTCCTGAACCGGGACCTGGTGAGCGCATCGGACCTGGCCCGGCGTTTCGAGGTGTCCCCCCGGACTATCCAACGGGACATGGAGGCGATCAACCTGGCGGGCATTCCCGTGGTCGGCGTCCAGGGACCCCGGGGGGGCTACGGCATCCTGGACTCCTTCAAGCTGGACCGGAGCCTCCTTTCCACGGACGACTTCTTCAACATCCTGACCGCCCTGGCGGGGATGGGCTCGTCCATGGAGGACCGCCGGATCTCGGACACCCTGGAGAAGGTCCAGGGGCTCGCGCCCGCCTCGTCTTCAGGCACGCTGAGGGAGCGGGCGGAAAAGCTCCATGTGGATTTCAGCATGCTCGGGGGAGGCCCGGCCCAGCGCGGGGTCTTCCGGCTCGTGCAGTCCGCGGTGGATACCGGGCGCCTCCTTCGGATCACCTATACCAATAACCGGCTCGAGCGGTCCGAGCGGATCGTGGAGCCCATGACCCTGGTATTCACCTGGAGCTCCTGGTACCTCTTCGCCTACTGCCGGTCGCGGGAGGGATTCCGGCTCTTCCGGGTCTCCCGGATCCGGGATCCGGAGATCCTGGCGGAGCGGTTCCCCCGGCGCGATATGAGCTACGAGCGGTTCGCGGCCGTACAGAACCCCCAGTCCGGGAGGCCTGTGGACCTGGTCCTCCGCTTCGCCTCCGAAATGCTCCCCCTGGTCGAGGAATTCTATCCCGAGGAGGACCGGGATCGCGGGACCGACGGCAGCGTCACGGTCCGGACACGGATGCCCGAGGACGGCTGGCTGTACGGGCACATCCTGAGCTACGGAGAGTACGTGGAGGTGCTGGAGCCGGAGCATATACGCCGGATCATCCGAGCGTCGGCGGAAAAAATTCAAAAAAAGTACAGATGAAAGAAAACACGACATACAGGTGTCGTGGTACCCGTGTCAGGATGTCCTCAACTTCAATATCGAGGAGGAATGGCATGGAAATCCTGACGAAGAAGGAACAGCCCGTACTGTCGGTCCGGTACCGGACGGCGGCCGCGAAGCTGCCCGAGACGATGGGACCGATCTACGGCGAGATCGCCGCCTACATGGCCCGGAAGAGGATCCCCTTCGCGGGCCCCCCTTTCGCCCTGTACCACAACATGGACATGGAGGACCTGGACGTCGAGATCGGCTTCCCCGTAGGGAAAGTCGAGCCAGGGGAGGGCCGGATCAAGGCGGGATTACTGCCCGGCGGGCCGACAGCGGCGGCCAAGCACACGGGACCCTACACAACGATCGAGAAGACCTACACCGCCCTCATGGCCTTCGTGGCCGCGAAGGGCGTCACCCCGGAGTCCTTCATGTACGAAGAGTACCTGAACTCCCCGGAGGACACCCCCACGGAAAAGCTTGAGACGAACATCTACTTCCCCTTGAAAGGCTGAGTCGCGGCCGAGCGGCCGGGCGTCTGTCCCGGCCGTCGTTCCGGCCGTCGTTCCTGGTCGAAGGCGAACCCCGAAACGGCGGTTGTCTCGAAGAACCTTGACTTGATTCAATTCATGCTGTATTATTCAATATTGAATAAAGGAGGGACGATGTCCGTTAGGCTGCTGATCCTGGGGCTTCTCAAGAATCGATCTCTCCACGGCTACGAGATCAAGAAGATCATCGAGTCCGAGATGTCAGACTGGAGCCGGGTGGCCGTGGGGTCCATCTACTTCGCCCTGGAAAAGCTTGCTTCGGAAGGATTTCTCGAGAAAGGCCCCGAGGAGAAGCCCGGGAACCGGCCCGCGCGGTCGGCGTACAGGATCACCGAGGCGGGGCGGGCCGAATTCGGAAGGCTCCTCCGAGCAACCTGGTCGGAACTGGAGCCGCAGAGATTTTCCGTGGATTTCGGCGTCGCCTTTCTGGAGGAACTCGATCCGGGGGAGCTCCGGGGTTTCCTTCGGCGGCGGGAAGCCGTCCTGTCGGGAACCCTGGAAGGAATGGCGGGCCACCGCGAGGAAGTCCTCGCGGACCCGGACGTCCCACGGGCCGCGGGATTCATATTCTCCCACCATGAGGTCCACTACAGGGCGGAACTGGCATGGACCCGGGAGCTTCTGGGGAGCCTCGGCGGGGAGTGAAGTTTTTTCGACTAAATAAAAGCTAGAATATTCCAGCTAAAACAATAGGAGGTTCCCATGAAGAGAGCAAACCGGATTCCGGACCGAATTCCCGAGGGAGGCGCCATCGAGGACGCCCCGGAGATGCCGGCGGAGGAATACGGCCGGATCATGATCGGTCGACTGGCGGCGGAGTACGATCGATTCGCCGCGGATGCGGTCGCCGCCGCCGGGCCTCCGCAGGACGCGGCGGTCCTGGAGATCGGCCCC
>JBGSPT010000266.1:0-2834 GCA_041738475.1 Treponematales bacterium | reverse complement strand
CTCCCCCTCCGGGCCGGGGACGACCTGGGCGGGCACCGAGGCCCCCGCGGGACCTCCGCGGTAGTGGGACGGGTCGAGGACGGGATGCTCCTCGTTTATGAGGGCCACCACGCTGGCTCCCCGGGGATCGTAGTCCTGGGTGGAGACCTGCACGAGCTTGGCGTTGATGATGCGGGTGACTTCCTCGACGATGGATTCCAGGCGGGCGGAGTTGTACTCCTCGTCCACGTATTCCAGGTATTCGATCTGGGCTTCCCGGGACCGGGCGTAACATAGGTCGTAGATGTTGAAACTCAGCGACTTCGTAAGGTTGTTGAACCCCTCGAGCTTGATCTTCCTTCCCTTGATCCTCTTGATCAACGCTCCGAACCTCCTCGTACAGGACTGTGCGCCGGGATCTCCCGCCGATGAAGGCCCCAGGGGCCGCCCGGACCGCCGCGCGTTCCCTCATTGTACCGGCGGATCGCCGATTCGTACAGGACCGTCCTCGGCCGTCCGGGCTCCCGCAGAAAATCGACCATTGTTTTTATTCTGACCATCGGTTATAATATAAACAACAGTCCATAACGGAGGGGCGGATGGGAATCCAGGAACGGAAGAACCGGGAGAAGGAGGAGCGCAGAGCCCTGATCCTGGCCAAGGCCAAGGAGCTGATCCTGGAGCACGGGATCGACGCCCTGTCCATGCAGGAGATCGCGGACGCGGCAGAACTGTCAAAAGCCACCTTGTACCTCTACTTCCAAAGCAAAGAGGATATTCTCGCGCACATCCTTGAAGAGTCCGCGAGGGCTTTCGAAGAGTACGTCCGTGCCCGGATTTCCGGGGACTCCAACGGACTCGACGCGATCCGGACCCTCTGGACCAGCTACATGAGCCTCTACGGGGATTCCCACGAGGTCTTCGTGCTCACGGGGATCAACAACTTCCTGGATCCGGGCTTCCTGCTGGATCTGGGCCGGACGGGATCGGACATCGAGAATCCCGCGTCCCGGATGCTCGACCTGATTTCCTCCCTCCTAGAACGGGGCATCGCGGACGGCACGCTCAAGACCGAAATCAAGCCACAGAAAATCGCCCGGACAATGATCCTCATCACCACCGCAATCATCGACACCGTCGCCCGCCTGCCCCGACCGGCCCGGGATTCCCGGATCATCATGACCGAGATGCGGAACACCTTCGAGCTCTTGATCCAGGGCCTGGCCGCGGACGGCACGGACCGGTCCCTCCTGGTACTGCCCGACCTGGATCCCGGCCGGTCCCGAAACCGCCGCCCCTAGAACCCCGAGAGAGGAACCGTATGGAGAGATTCTTTCGCAGACCCTGGATCATCGTCGCCGTCATCGGGGCGGTCACCGTCTTCTTCGCGGCCCAGCTGCCCCGGGCCCGGCTGGACAACAACAACTTCCGCTTCGTGCCCAAGAACGACCCCGAACGCCTGGCGGCGATCCGCATCGACGAGGATTTCGGCAGCCAGATGATGATCCTGGTCGGGCTGGAGCGGAGGCACGGAACGGTCCTGGAACCCGAATTCCTGGAATCCCTGCGCGCCTACGTGAACGACCTGGAAGCCCTCCGGGAGGTCGACTCCGTCCAGTCCGTGATCTCCTCGGACTACGTCACGGGCACCGCCGATTCCATCGTCGTGGAACCCCTGGTGCCCGAGGACTTTGCGGGTACCCGGGTCCAGATCGCGGAATTGCGGGACCGGCTCACGTCCTGGGACCTCTACCGCCGGTCCCTCGTGTCCGACGACTTCCGGGCCACCCAGGTCATGGTTTACCTGGACCTCCTGTCCGAGGACGCCGGAGGCGAGGCGGCACAGCGGGTCTTCGGGGAGGTCCGGCGCCTGGCCCGGGAGACGGGCTTCCTGGGCACGGAAATATACCTGACAGGCCTCCCCGTTTTCAGCTCGGTGATCAACGAGGCCATGATGGCGGACCTGGTCTTCCTGATTCCCCTGGTGGTCGCCGTGGTCCTGGCGGTCCTCTTCCTCTCCTTCCGACGGGCGGGGGGCATCATCCTGCCCCTCCTGACCGTCCTGATCTCCACCATTTGGGCCGTGGGAGCCATGCCCCTGGCGGGGATCCAGCTTTCCATCCTGTCCACGATCCTTCCGGTCATCCTGGTGGCCGTGGGCAGCGCCTACGGGATCCACGTGGTCAGCCATTACTACGACGAGATGGCCGGCGCGGGCCAAGTCGACCGGGAGGGGCACCTCCGTATCGTGTTCCACGCCCTGCGGATCGTCCGCGCCCCGGTCCTCCTGGCGGCCCTGACCACCTTCGCGGGCTTCGTCTCCTTCTGTTTCACCCCGGCGGTGCCCATCTTCGAGTTCGGGGTGTTCTCCAGCTTCGGGGTCCTGGCTGCCTTCGCGGTGTCCGTCACCCTGATCCCGGCCTTGCTCCTTTTGAGGGGACCTGCGCGGCGCCTGCCCCGGTTCCGGGTCACGGAGATCCAAGCCGGGTCCGAGGACCCCCTGAGCGCGGCCATCGCGGATTCCCTCTGCGCGGTCGTCCGCAAGCGCCGTTCCATCCTGGCCGTCGCGGCCCTGGCCGCCGTCCTCTCCGGCCTCGGGGTCTCCCGTCTGGTCATCGACAACGTCCTGGTGGAGTATTTCCGCCAGAACACCGAGATCGCCGAGTCGGACCGCTTCATCCGGGAGTACTTCGGGGGATCCAAGACCGTCAGCGTGGTCGTCCGGTCCCCGACCCCGGGGGAGGTCCTCCGGCCCGACGTGCTTTTGGCCCTGGACGGGCTCTCTGCCTACCTTCAGCAAAGCGTCCCTGAAGTCGGAAAGGCCGCGGGATTCACGGACCTGGTCAAGCGGATGA
>JBGSPT010000265.1:0-9751 GCA_041738475.1 Treponematales bacterium | reverse complement strand
TCGGTATGGACACGAGGCCCGCGGTCAGGACGATGATGAGGAAGGGGACCACCTGCCACCAGTGGGCGATGATCGTGGACAGAAGGGCCGTGGAGGCGCTGGTCACTCCCGGGAAGAACTCGAAGGGGATCCCGACCCGGTCCATCACCCAGTAGAGGATGCCCTGTGGATCGTAGATGTAGCGCCAGATGAGGCCCACCACGATCGGGGACACCAGGAGAGGCACCGTCACGATGGGCCGGACGAAGCGGGCCAGACGGCGGGACAGGGAATGGATCAGCACCGCCGCCAGGGTCCCGATGACGAAGTCCCCGGCGATGGCTCCGGCGGAGAACATCAGGGTGTTCAGCAGGGCTTTCAGAGCCGACGTGTCCCGGAAGAACCGGAGGTAGTGCTTGAGGCCTACGAAGGCGGTCCGGGGATCGAAGGACCCGAAGGAGAAGTCGAAGAAGCTTAGGAAGGCGCCGAACGCCAGGGGCACCACCATCACGCCCAGGACCAGGCTCACGGCGGGCGCCATGAGCAAGGTGGGCAGGAGGTCGCCTTTCTCCAGGGACAGGGCGTTGGGCTTGGGCATTCATCCTCCGTATACGAGATCGAGTCCGCGGCCGCGTCCGGAAACCCGGATTCGCGGCCGCTTCATTCAGGAATCCGACCGGGCTTTCGGCCCGGCCGGCGTTCCGTCACTTGCTGAAGTCCGTCGCCGCCAGGTCGGCCTGGATCTTCTTGAGCACGTCCTCGGGCTTCGCGTCGGTGGTCGCGATCTCCGAGAGCCCAACGATCAGGGCGTTCTTGAGAGCCTGGAAGTTCTTAAGGGCGGGGTCCATCTTCCCGTTGGCCAGTTCCTTCATGACCACCGAGAGGTAGGGCATCTTCTTGGCCACCTCGGGATCCTCGGACAGGGAGGTGATGGCGCTGATCTGCTGGTTGGCCAGGGTCTGCTTCTTCTCGATAGCGGGACTTGTCATCCAGGAGATGAACTTGAAGGAGGCGTCCACGTCGTTGGTGTTCTTGGCGATGGCCCAGACCCAGTAGGCGTTGTTGGCCGCGGTGTCCCCGGTCTTGCCGTTGAGGGTCGCGTACTTGACGGTGTCGACGATCAGGGACTTCTCGGGGTCGTGGTTCTGGTTGGCCAGGCCGCTCATGATGATCCCGATGGGAGCCGTCTTCGTGCGGACAGCCTCGGCGGTCTCGTCATGGTGCCAGGCGGTGGCGCCGCGGACCGAGTACTTGGCCAGCTGGTCGTAGACGCTCGCCGCGTAGACGGAAGGCTCGCTCAACAGGTCCAGCTTGCCCTTCTTGTCGAAGTAGAAGCCGCCCGACGAGAAGAGGAGCTGGGAGTAGAGGGTGGCCGCCGCTCCGCCCTGCTTGGCGGGGATCGCGATGCCGGAGCCCTTGGTCTCCTTGAAGTACTTGGCCACCGCCACGAGGTCGTCCGCGGTCCGGGGCACCTTGAGCTTGGCGGCGTCGAAGGCCGCGGAGTCGTAGGCCAGGATCAGGCACTGGGCGAAAGTCGGAAGCCCGTAGGTCTTGCCGTCGATGACCGCGCCCTGCATCATCCCCTTGGCGTAGATCTTGGTGTCCAGCTTGTACTTCTTGATCAGGTCGTCGATGGGAAGCAGGTAGCCCGCGTCCACGTACTCCTTCATCCACTGGATGTTCACCCAGACCACGTCGTAGTTCCCGGTTCCCTTGGCCGCCTGGAACGAGGTCATCTGCTTCTGCTTGAGACTGCCGTAGTCGATGTCGTCGATGCGCACGTTGGCGTCGGGGAACTCCCGAACCATCTGCTTCTGGAAGTCCGCGTGGGGTCCTGCCCAGCGGGATACCAGGAGACTCGTCTTCTTGTCCTGGGCCGCCGCCGACTGGGCGAACAGCGATACAAGGACAGCCGCCGCGAGGATCGCAAGTCGCATTCTCTTCATTTCCGTAACCCCCTTATATCCTATCCGCCCGAGGCGGAAGAATACACGATCTCACAGGAAAACCTTCCGGGCCCCGAAGGACCTCAGGGCTTCCAGCCACTTGTCGGCCTGGTCCGGCGAAGCCGAGGGCAGCCTGAGCGTGCGGCCCTCCAACCCGAACCGGGCTTCCTTTCCGGTTCCCAGGGCGTGGTACGGCAGGATCTGGGCGCCCAGCAGCTCCGGCAGTTCCGATAGGAGGGCCGCGACGGCTTGGAGGTGGTCCTCCCCGTCGTTGAGCCCCGGAACCAGGGGCAGACGCAGGAGGACTTTTGCCCCGGTCCGGCACAGTAGGCGGAGGTTGGCCCGGATCAGCCCGCCGTCCTCCCCGCACAGGGCCCGGTGCCGTTCCGTGCCCGTTGCCTTGTAGTCGAACAGGAAAAGGTCGACCATCGGCGCGATCTTTAAAAAGTCCTCGGCCGGCGCCTGGCCGGAGGTCTCCAGGCACACGTGGAGGCTTCCCTTCCTCTCGAGGAACGCGAGCAGGAACTCGAAGCTCGCCATGGGCTCGCCCCCCGAAAAGGTCACGCCCCCGCCTTCCCCGATCCCGTAATACGGGAGATCCGGCCTCAGTGCGTCGTAGAGCTCCGGCACCGTGTACTCCCGGCCGCAGAGGGACAGGGCTTCGTGGGGGCAGGCCTGGACGCACTTCCCGCAGGCGTCGCACTTGTCCCGGTCGATCCGGTGGCGCGATCCGCGATCCGCGGATATCTCCAGGGCGTGGGCCCCGGTCGGGCAGACCCGGACGCACTCGCCGCACATGCGGCACAGGGATTCCGTATAGGCCAGGACCGGCCCCCGCTCCCAGGACTCCGGGTTGTGGCACCAGGCGCAGCGAAGGGGGCAGCCCTTCAGGAACACGGTGGTCCGGATCCCCGGCCCGTCGTCCAGGGACAGGCGCTGGATGTCGTAGACCACCGCGGCGGGCCCCTCAGTAGGTGACGCGGTCATAGATCTCCTGCTGGACGTCCTTCTTGAGGTCCACGAAGCGGGCGGAAAAACCCCCGACCCGGACGATCAGGTCCCGGTACTCCCCGGGCCGCTCCATCGCCTTCCGGAGGTCGTCCCTGCCGACCACGGTAATCATGGCGTGGGCCGCGCCCCGGTCGAAGTAGGCGCGCACCAGGCCTTGCATCTTGTCCCGGGACGCGGTGAAGAGCTCCCGAGTGAAGCGGATGTTGGACACCATGCCCGCGTGGTTGTCGTGCCGGGGCTTGAGGATGGAGTTTAGCATGGCGGTGATCCCGTTCCGGTCCGTACCGGGGGCCGGGTTGTTGGCGTTGGCCATGGGCATTCCCGCCTTCCTTCCGTCGGGGGTCGCCCCGACCCAGCGCCCCAGGGTGGTGTTCTGGGCGTTGTTGATGGTGACCGCCAGGTAGCTGTCCAGGCCGACCTTCGGGGCCTGCGCCTTGATGGTGTCCGAAAGGTAGTCGTGTAAGTCCACGAAGATGGAATCCACGTAGTCGTCGTCGTTGCCGTACTTCGGAGCGTCCCGGAGAAGCTTCATCTCCGCCTCTCGGCCCACGAAGTTCCGGTCCATCGCCTCCACCAGGCGCTCGGCGGAAAGCTTCCGCTCATCGAAGACCAGGCGCTTTATCGCCGCCAGAGAATTGGCGGCGTTGACGTTGCCGTAGAGCTCCAGGGTTCCCCCGAGATAGGCGCAGCCCCCGTTGAAGACCGCCTTCCCCCGCTCCAGGCACCCGTCGTAGAGCATGGTGACCATCATGAAGGGGTGCATCCGGCCGGTGATCTCGTACTCGTACTTCTCGAACACCGCCTGGGCCTCGATGTAGTAGTCCAGCTGGAGCTTGTAGTTGTCCAGGAACTCCTCGAAGGTCTTGCAGGCCGCGAGGGGCTTGGTCGCGGGTCCCCGGCTTTTGCCGGTCATGGGCTCGTAGCCGCCCCGGATCGCCAGCTCCAGGATCTTGAGGACGTTCATGGAGCCGCTGGGGGTCCCGAAGCTGTAGTGGTCGAACTCGATCTCCCCGCAGCCCAGAGGCATGTAGGTCTGGGCCCGGGCCCGGTCCACTCCGAAGGCCTTCATGACCCCGGGCACCAGGACGTCGTCGTTGTAGAGGAGCGGGTAGGTCCGGCCCTCCTCGATGCATCGCAGGGAGGCCTCCCAGACCGGCTTGGGGGTGTCCTTGTTGAACCGCAGGGTGAACTGGGGCAGGACTTCCTTCACCCGCCGGCAGGCCTCGATCGCGACCAGGCAGAACCGGTCCGCGTTCCCGGGGTTGCGCCGTCCGTAGCCGCCCACGATCACCCGGCCGTCGGTCTCGCAGTCCAGGTGGTCGATCAGGCGGTAGAGGCTCGATACCAGGTCGACCGCCTCTTCCTCGGTAATGACCCCGGACTCCAGGTCCCGGACGTAGAAGTCCCCGGCGTACTCGTCCAGGCGTCCGAACTCGATGAGGGGCGCCATGATCCCGTAGATCCAGGCCAGCTGGAGGGCTTCCCGGAGACTGGCCGGCGGCGACGTTCGTATGGCCGCCAGGGCCTCGGCCATCCGGGCAAGTTCGGTCTTGCGGCGCCCGTCCGTTTCCATCGACGCCAGGTCCCGGGCCTGCCTCTCGTAGAAGGCGCAGACCTCCCCGACCAGGTCCAGGACGTCCGCCATGGCGGCGAAGAGCTCCGCGTCCCCCCCGTCGGCTTCGGCGCGGGCCTTGTATTCCAAAACCTCCTTCCGGAGCCCCGGAAGCCCGACGCGCACGAGCTTGTCGAAATCGACATAGGCCCCGGCCATGCGGAGGATCGGGGACGCGGGCAGGGGCAGATGCCGCCACTGGTCGCTTCCCAGTGCCTCCCGGATGGACTCGGGCATCTGACGCAGTACGATCGCGTTGGTCGTCCGGCCCTTCCAGAAGGTCATGAGGTCGTGCAGGTCCTCCCGGTACCGGGCGTCCCCGGCCTTGAACTCAAGCTCCGCCACGAGCTTCTCCTCGTTGGCGTAGAAGCCGAAGCCCCCGGTCTGGTGCTGGATCCCCATGCCCACCACCCCCATCTGGATCCTTCCCGCCAGGAGATCCTCGTCCTGGATCGGGTGGAGGATGGCCGGGAACTGGGCCCGGAGGCAGGCGGCCTCGACGGCCGCGGGATGGGTGAACCGGTCGACCGCGTCCCGGTAGGCCTTGGTGAAGGCTATCTCGAACCGCAGGTCCGTCCGCGGATTCTTGACCTTGAAGTTGTTCATGCCGCATTTTCAGGCCGAAACCGGGAACGGTCTTGTCTTGAGATGACCGGATTATTGTCCTATAATGATCTGGTGAAACTGAGGTTGAGCCGCTTTACCGGGGATCCCTCCCACGAATACGCCAGCCTGATCGGGGAACGTAGGCAGCTCCGCATCCGGCACTGCCATGATTACTTCGAATTATTCCTGGTCAACCGCGGCACCGCCCACCACCTGGTGAACGGTTCGGTCCAGCGGCTGAAGCCCGGATCCCTCGTCTTCATCCGTCCCGAGGACTCCCATTCCTACGACGAGATGTCCGGGGATTTCGAGATCATCAACGTCCTGATCCCCTGCGAGACCGTCCAGGCCCTCTTCGATTACCTGGGGGAGGGCTTCGATCCGGGACGGCTCCTGTCCTGTCCCCTGCCGCCCCTGGCCCAGGTCGCCCAGAGGGAACACGAGGCGATCGTCCAGGAACTGGAGCAGCTGATCCTCTCCCGGAAGATCCGCAGGACCAGCTCGGACTCCCTGTTCCGCATCACTCTCCTGCACATCATCGTATCCTGCTTCCCGATCCTCCCGGACAAGAGGAAGACCGAAACCCCGGATTGGCTCCGATGGCTGATCCTGGAGATGATGAAGAAGGAGAACTTTACCGCCGGCCTTCCGGCCATGAAGCGCCTGGCGGGCCGGAGCGAGGAGCACATTTCCCGGAGCTGCAGGAAATACTTCCGCAAGTCGCCGACGGAACTGATCAACGACTTCCGGCTGGAGCACGCGGCCCGGGTGATCGCGTCCACGAACGAGAAGATCGTGGACATCTCCGAGGACGTCGGCTTCGAGAGCCTCAGCCATTTCTACCATCTGTTCAAGAAGGCCTACGGGGTCTCCCCCCTGGGATTCCGCAAGGCCGCCAAGGACAAGCCGGAGGAGGAACTCCTCTTCGGCGCCCTGCCCCTGGAGACCAGCATTCCCAAGGGCCAGGCGCTGTAAGCCGAACACGCCGCGACAAATTCCGATTTCCGGAGTAAACCACGGAGGACACAGAACTCACGGAGAGAAACGAGGATTCAGGAAAAATCAGACAGGATGGACAGGATTAAGGCCGGATGAACAGGATAATTGCATGAGTTGAGTATCTAAAACCATTATCCTGTGCATCCTTCTTCTATCTTGTACATCCTGTCTGGATTATTTCCAATCCTTTGCTTCCTCCGTGTCCTCCGTGCGCTCCGTGGTGAGTCCTAGGGAGGCTCGTCAAGACTACCTGGATCTTGTTGTCGGCCAGCGGAGGGCGACGAAGAAGATCCCCGCGGTCAGGGCCAGCTCCAGGGCTCCGAAGAGGTAGTAGTAGGCCCAGGTTTCGCCCAGCAGATTCCCTATGTTCACTAGGAAGTAGAGCGGCGCCAGGACAAGGTTCAGTATCCTTCCCGCCCGAGCCGGGAGGACCGCCGAGGCGGGGATCGCCAGGATGGGAAGGATCATGAGGAGGGAGGCCAGGACCAGGCCGGATTGGCTCACCTCGAAGGGCCCCATCTTCCCGGAGAGCATCCCCTCCAGGACCCCGGGCTTGAAGAGGGAAAAGAAATCGCAATACAGGTACAGGCCCACCAGGGCCGTCCACGCCAGGGCCAGGACCACCTTCGTGTCCGGTTTGACGTCGTTCCATCGACCTTCTTTCGTTCCGCTCATGTCCGACTCTCCTTCCCGCATCGATATTCCGTCCGGCCCCGCGGCCGCGTACGGGCGGGCGGGTTCCGGATGGGGGAAAAGGTATCCGGGCGTGAGGGGAAAGGGAATTGATCCGGGTTAAGATCGGCGGGGCGTTCCGTCCGGCCGGGACGGCCGGGCGAGGCGCCGGCGAATCCGGCTCAGGGACTCGGGCCGGATGCCCAGGTACTCGGCGATTCGATACTGGGGGATCCGCTGGAGCAGGTCCGGACGGCGCGCGGTCAGGTCCCGATACCGCTCCTCAGGGGTGCTGGTCCGGTACCTGGCCAGGCTCTCCTGAAGCTTGGCCGCCATGATCTCGGACATGGCCAAGCAGACGGACTTGAGCTCCGGGTACCGAGCCAGCATCTCCCGCTCCCGGTCCGGGCCGCTGGCCACCGCGGTGGTCTCCTCCAGGCACTCCAGGTAGTGGCCTGAAGGTTCGTCCCGGCCGTAGCCCAGGGGCAGGACCGCGTCATCCTCCACGAAGAAATCCACGGTACGCTCCTCGGCGTCCTTGACGATGTAGCTTCGCACGCAGCCTTTCAGGATGAAGTAGGCCTCCCGGGCACGGTCCTCCGGTCTGAGGAGCACGGCGCCCTTCGGGAAGGTCCGCACGAAATCGTTTTCCCGGAATACCCTCTCAAGGTCCGGGGATACGGGGATGTATCGGGACAGGAAGGCCACCAATTCACCGCTCACTTCACCATCCTGCCCCTGCCCCGGGGCTGACCCTGGAATTCGACGGAGCCGAAGGCTTCGTCGCCACGACAAATTCCGTTTTCCGGAATCAACCACGGAGGACACAGAGCTCACGGAGAAAAACGAGGATTCACGAAAATTTCAGACAGGATGGACAGGATTAAGGCCGGATGAACAGAGCAATTTCGTAAATTGAATATCTAAGATCATTATCCTGTACATCCTTCTTCCATCTTGTACATCCTGTCTGGGTTTTTCCGATCCTTTGATTTCTCCGTGTCCTCCGTGCGCTCCGTGGTGAGTCCGGAACTGTTCTATCATCGCGCGAGGGCCGAGACGGCCAGCCGGAAGAGCTTCCGGCACTGGTCCGGCTTCGTGTGGTAGCCACCGCCCCCGGTGGATTGCCGGATGACCATGGTGCCGTACTCCCCGTCCCCTCCCCACTCCACTTCGTAGCCCCGGGCTGAGAAACCCCAAAGCGAGTTGTACGTAGGCCCGTTCGTGCCCCGGGTCAGGACCACGGCGTACATGTAGGGTACGGGCCCGTTGGCGCCGTTGTTGATGGCGGTCTGGAACTGCACTCCCACCAGGTCCCCGGATTTCTTTTTCGGTTCCAGCAGGAAGCGCAGGTCCTCGGGCACGTCCTGGCCCTCCTCGTCCTCGTCGAAGCGGATGTAGGGGGTCAGGACCCAGCCCTCGGGCACCGGCTCGGAACGGATGGCCTCGAAGCCCAGGAGCTTTTGGGCGATGAGGCCCGGTGTGAAGACCTTCACCTTCCCGAAAGAGAGGGCGGGGAAGAAGAACAGCAGGGCGTCCAGGGCCACGAGGCCGGCGCCCCCGGAGATCCCGAAGGAAATCGGCACGGAGATCATGAGAAAGACCCCCGCCAGGATCCGGAGGACCGAGCGGCCGCCGGAAGCCCGTCGGAGCTTGCCGGCCTTGGAGAATGCGTCCAGGAGGCGGTCCACCTCCGCGGCGGTCACGGGTTTCCATTTCTCCAGGCCCTGGTCCTTGGGCTTGTTCGTCACCCTGCGGAGCCGCAGGGGGATCCATCCCGCCAGGATAACCAGGGTACCCGGGAGGACCCCTACGCCCACCTGGAGGGCCGCGCCCAGGGCGAAGAGGACCCCGGACAGGATGAGGCGGGCGGCCGGGCCCATCCGGAAAAACCGGAATCCCGCGGTCACGGTGGGCTTAAGGGACAGGTCGCTCATCGGTTCCTCCTAGGGCCGGTTCCCCGGCGGCTTCCGTCCCGGCGTACGGAGCCGGACGGGCATGACGGGCCCGGAAGGCGGGACCCGCCTCCTCGAGCTCCCCGTACCCGGCGTAGGACCAGTACAGGGGGCAGGCCGCCTGGCAGGCCGCGAAGGCCGGGCAGGTCCGGCACTCCGCCGGGGCGTATTCCTTGTTCTTGAGGGACGCCGCCCTATCTCCGAACCAGACCTTCCGGAAGCCCTCGGAAAGAAGATTTCCAACCCCCTCGTCCCAGGACGAGCAGGGCAGGACGTCCCCCCGGGGATTCACGGAAAGAAGGCCGTCGCAGGCGGCGCAGTTCTTGTTTCCCAATCCCCGGGCCAGGGGATTGTAGAGGCACATCGGCGTCGGAGAGTACCAGAGGAATTCCACCCCCGCCTCCCGGGCCCGCTTCCGTACCCGATCCACCACGGTCCCGATCTCCCGGTAGGGCACGAAAAGCCCGTCCGCTTCGGGACTGCGGGCGGTGGGGATGAAGAGGTTCATGGACATCCGACGGACCCCCAGGGACGCGGCCAGGGCGGGCATCCCCTCCAGGGCGTCCAGGTTGGTCCGGACCGCGGTGGTGTTGGTCTGCACCGATATCCCCTCGCCCATCAAGGCGCGTATGCCCGCCACGCTCCGCTCCCAGGCTCCGGGGGCCCCGCAGAGCTCGTCGTGGAGAACCGGGTCCGGGGCTTCCAGGCTCACCTGGGCGGTGCGCAGTCCCGCCCGGAAGAGGTCCCGGGCGAGGGACGGGGTCGCGAGGGTCCCGTTGGTCACCAGGTTGGTCCTGAGTCCTATCCGGACCGCGTACCGGACCAAGCGGGGCAGGTCCTCCCGCAGGAGGGGCTCCCCCCCGGTGAAGGAGAAGAAGGGGACCTTGGCCTCCTCCTTGAAGATCCGCAGGATCCTCTCCAGGTCCCGGGCCGGGAGGTCCTCCACCTCCGTGCGGCCGGGCACGGCTGTA
>JBGSPT010000246.1:0-2134 GCA_041738475.1 Treponematales bacterium | reverse complement strand
TCCGGTCCGGCCGAGCCGGGCTCGGCCACCCAGGCCGACGCGGCGGGGAGGAGTACGACGCCTCGCAGCCTCCCCTCGCTGCCGCGGGAGGCGCGGGATCCGGTACTGCCGGGAATCATTCCTTTATTGTAGGCGGGTCGTGCCGGGGACGCAAGCGGGACGGGTCTGCGGCCCCGGCGGGATCGAGGAAGGCCGCCGAGGCCGGGCGCGGGCTTCGTCAGCCCCCCGTGCGCCCAAAACGAAAAGCCCGGCGCTTTCGGCGCCGGGCTTTCATGGGCGGTACAAGAGTCGAACTTGTGACCCCCAGCGTGTCATACTGGTGCTCTAACCAACTGAGCTAACCGCCCCGGGGACACGACGTTATACCCCGAAGCATCCCGGCGTGTCAATGTCGCAGGGGCGCCGGGGACGGGATCACTTGCCCACGACGGAAAGGAAGCGCTCCAGGACCTTCTTCCGGTCCAGGGGCTTCACGATGTAGTTCTTGGCCCCCGCCACCAAGGACTGCTTGACCAGGTCCTGCTTTCCCAGGGCGCTGATCATGATGACCTTGGCGTCCTTGTCGAACTCCATGATCTTCTGCAGGGCCGTGAGACCGTCCATCTTGGGCATCGTGATGTCCATGGTCACGACGTCCACGTTAGGAAAGAGCTCCTTGTACTTCTCGTAGCCTTCAAGGCCGTCTCCCGCGGTGGCCACGATCTGGTAGCCCTCGGATGTGAGGATCTGGTTCAGCTGCTTGGCCACGAACATGGAATCGTCCACGATCAGCACCCGATAGGGCGTACCTTCGGGCTTGAGCCCGTCGGGCCTGCGGGTGTTGATCTCGGGAAAATCCTCTTTGGTCTTCATGTCGTGCTCTCCCCGCGCCTAGCCGCGTTCCCGGATGGCGACGTTGATCTCCAGCTTGCCCTGGTCGGTTTCCATGGGGACGATGAGGGCTTCCACGTCCTGGTCGGAGACCTCCATGTTCTCCCCCGTGAAGATGGCCGGAGGCGTCAGGTCGAATTTAAATCCCAGCTCATGGAGCTTGGTGACCGCCTGGGCGGTGATCATGTTGGCCAGCTCCGTGATCGTGGCCTTGACGAGCTCGTCCATGGTCTTGAGCTCCTCGCCGTTCATGACCGAGGCCACCTTGAGCGCCGTGGGTTTATCCATGTCGAACAGGACCCGGCCTTCCACATCCCCCGCAAGCCCCACGATGGCCGCCACGCCCATGACCGGGATGGACGTGGACTTCAGGTACAGCTCTCCCCGCTTGACCTCGCCCTGGAGGACTTCCTTGAGGACGTTGAACGCGGACTCCACGAAGGGATTGATGTATTCGACTCTCATTTCACTCTCCCGTCTTTCGAATCAAGCCTTGGAGAACGCCGACACGGCGCCGGAGCCTACAGGCTTCCACGCGCCGGTGGCGGCGTTTTCGTTGGTACCCAGGATAAGAAGTCCCGCACCCTTGAGTTTCTCTTGGAAATCGTTCAGCACCCGCCCCTGCTCCTCCGGCGAGAGGAAGGAGAGCATGTCCCGGCAGAGGATCAGGTCCGCCGGCGGCAGGGGATTTGCGTTCAGGACGTCGTGGAACTCGAAAAAGATCGAATCCCGGATCGTCTGGTTGAAGGTCCACCCGTTCTTGCCCTTGACCAGATGCTCCCGGTACGGTTCCGGAGTTTCCGCCGCGTCGAACACCATGTTGGGGGCCATGGAGATGGCCAGGAGGTCCGAGTCGTTCGCCCAGATCTTGACCCGGGCTTCCGGGTATTTCCTGCGCAAGGCGCAGGCCAGGGACCAGGTCTCGAACCCCTTTCCGCAGCCGGGGTTCCATACGTTGAGGCTCCGGGAATCCGTTTCCGGAAGGAGCGCCGCGACGGCGTCCAGGTAGTCCGCGCCCCAGAGGGTCCCGGAATAGGGGGACAGGAACCCCTCCAGGAAGGCGTCCGCATCCCCCTCCTCGTGGAGCTGGAGGTCTGTCCCTTTCCGGATGCGTTCCCACTCCGAGTACCGGCTCCGGAACCAGGTTTCGTTCACCGGGGTGACCGCGAAGCGCCGGAAGGAGAACAATCCTTCCTTCACGAATCCGGAGGTCATCTCGGCGTCCGCCGCCCGCGCCGTTCCCGCCGGGGCCGTTCCCGCCGGG
>JBGSPT010000169.1:0-4333 GCA_041738475.1 Treponematales bacterium | reverse complement strand
CGCCGCCGGCCTGGCGGCCATCCTCCGGGCCTCGGCGGGCTGAGGCGGGCGGGGTCCGTATTCCGTATCCATGCGGATTCCGCTATACTCCCGGCCATGCAGTACCGAATCTTCCCCAAGATCCCCGAGCTTCCGATCTCCGCCTTGAGCCTGGGTGCCATGCGCCTCCCCGTCCTGGGGGATGACGAGGCGCGGATCGATCCAGGCGCCCTGGACGGCATCCTGCGGGCCGCCTCCGAGGCGGGGATCAACTACCTGGACACCGCCTTCGTCTACCACGGCGGAAAGAGCGAGGAGGAGGTCGGCCGTTCCCTGGACCGCACGGGCCTCCGGGGGAAGTTCCTCCTGGCCACCAAGAGCCCCACCTGGCTGGTCAAGACCGAACCGGATTGGGAGAAATTACTCTCCGTCCAGCTCGATCGCCTGGGGACGGAGCGTATCGACTTCTACCTCCTCCACGCCCTGACCACGGCCCGGTGGGAGAAGGTCCTCCGCCTTGGGGGCCTCGAGTTCCTGCGCAAGGCCAAGGCGGACGGCCGGATCGGGCACATCGGGTTTTCCTTTCACGACTCCCTGGAGGTTTTCAAGCGGATCGTGGACGGCTGGGAGGACTGGGAGTTCTGCCAGGTCCAGTACAACTACCTGGATACCGAGTTCCAGGCCGGCCGTGAGGGTATCCGGTACGCCGCCTCCAAGGAACTCGGGACCATCGTGATGGAGCCCCTGCGGGGCGGCGGCCTGGCGGTCCTGCCCCGGGAGGCCCGGGAGGTCTTCGCCCGCTGGCCCGTGCCCCGGATGCCCGCGGAGTGGGCCCTCCGATTCGCCCTGGACCCCCAGGAGGTGGTGACCGTGCTGTCCGGCATGGGGTCCGAGTCCCAGGTCTGGGAGAACGCGGCGGTGGCGGACGCCGCCCGGCCCAACTCGATCAGCGCAAAGGAGACGGTCCTGTACGACGAGGCTCGGGCCTTCTTCAAGGACAAGATGCCCGTACCCTGCACGACCTGCGGGTACTGCCTGCCCTGCCCGCAGAAGATCCCGATCCCCGAGGTCTTCGCCATCTACAACACCTGGGCCGCCTTTCCCGAGCGCCGGGAGGACCGCAGGAGGTGGTATGAAAGCGCCTACCGGGGGTCCGGCATCGGCGGGGACGCCTGCGTCTCCTGCGGCCAGTGCGTTCCCAAGTGCCCCCAGGGCATCGCAATCCCGGACCGCCTGGCGGAGGCCCACGGGAACCTTTCGTGAATCGCCGCTATTCCTAATTGGGTATGAATATATTTAATTGGACTCCCGTGTCCGGGTGGGTTAGCTTTTACCTACCCTGGTTCAAGGAGGCCCCATGTCCGTCCAGAAACTCAAGCCCGTTCCCAGCGACATAGACGTAGCCCAGGCCGCGGAGGTCCGGCCCATTTCGGAGATCGCCGGCCGCTACGGCATCCCCGCCGAGCGCCTGGAGCTGTACGGGGAACACAAGGCCAAGGTCCGGCTGGAGTTCCTGCGGGAAAACGCGGCGGCGCCCAAGCGGGCCAAGTACATCGACGTGACCGCCATCACCCCCACCCCCCTGGGGGAGGGCAAGACCACGACCACCGTGGGCCTGACTCAGGGCCTGGGACTTCTGGGGCGCAAGGCCATCTGCGCGATCCGCCAGCCCTCCATGGGGCCGACCTTCGGAATCAAGGGCGGGGCCGCGGGAGGGGGCTACAGCCAGATCGTGCCCATGGCGGACTTCAATCTCCATCTGACCGGGGACATCCATGCGGTGTCCGCGGCCCACAACCTCTGCTCCACCGCCCTGGACGCCCGGATCTACCACGAGGGCCGCTGGTCCGACTCGTACTTCGAGAAGCTGGGGCTTCACAAGCTCAACTTCGATCCCTACGAAGTCTGGTGGCGCAGGGTCCTGGACATGAACGACCGGACTCTCCGCAGGATCCTCGTCGGGGTGGGGGGCATCGAGAACGGCCCCCTCCGGGAGACGGGTTTCGACATCTCCGTAGCCAGCGAGGTCATGGCCATCCTGGCCCTGGCCAAGGATCTCCGGGACCTCCGGGAGCGGGTGGGACGCATCGTCCTGGGCCTGGACAAGTCCGGAAAGCAGGTGACCACCGAGGACCTGGGCGTGGCGGGGGCCATGACCATCCTGCTCAAGGACGCCCTGGCTCCGAACATCATGCAGACCCTGGAGGAACAGCTTGCCTTCGTCCACGCGGGCCCCTTCGCGAACATAGCCCACGGCAACTCCTCCATCCTGGCGGACGAGGTGGGCGTAAAAGTCGGAGACTACCTGGTCACCGAGAGCGGCTTCGGCGCGGACATGGGCTTCGAGAAGTTCGTGGACATCAAGTGCCGGGCAAGCGGGATCTACCCGGACGCGGCGGTCCTGGTGGCCACGGTGCGGGCCCTCAAGATGCACGGCGGAGGGCCCAAGGTCGTGCCCGGCAAGCCCCTGGCGCCGGAGTATAAAGAGGAAAACCGCGAGCTCCTCAAGAAGGGCCTGGTCAACCTGAAGGCCCATCTGGGCATCCTCCGGAAGTTCGGCGTCCCCGCGGTGGTGGCCATCAACGCCTTCCCCACGGACACCCCCGCGGAGTGGGACCTAGTCCGGGAAGCCGCCCTGGATGCGGGGGCCTCGGACGCGGTCACGGCCTTCCACTGGGCAGAGGGCGGCGAAGGCGCCGCCCCCCTGGCGGAGGCGGTCGAGAGGGCTGCCTCCAAGCCCAGCGACGTGAAACCCCTGTACTCCCTGGACCTCTCCCTGGAGCAGAAGATCGAGAAGATCGCGACGGAGGTGTACGGCGCCGGGTCCATCGAGTACAGTCCCGCCGCCCGGAAGGCCCTGGACGGATACTCCAAACTCGGATACGACAAGCTTCCCGTGTGCATGGCCAAGACCCAGTACTCCCTGAGCCACGATCCAGCGGTGAAGGGCGCTCCGTCGGGATTCGAGTTCCCGGTCAGCGACATCCGGCTTTCCGCGGGCGCGGGCTTCATCTATCCGATCGTCGGGGAGATCAACACCATGCCGGGCCTGCCCTCCAAGCCGGGCTACATCGGCATGGACATCGATCCCGAGACGGGGAGGATCACGGGGCTGTCGTGAACGGTGGACGGTGGTCGGTGGACAGTGGTCGGTGAACGGTGAACGGAAGTGGCTCAGGGTTGCTGTGAATATCTACGCCATGGTCAGACGAACGTAAGATATTGGTTGATCACGTCCGTTTACTGTTCACTGTCCACTGTTTACGGTAAACTGTCTCCATGACTCCTCTGTACACCCTCTTCCCCTCGTGGATTTCTCCGGAGATCATCCCGGGACTGCCCTTCCGGTGGTACGGGATGATGTACCTGGTGGCCTTCGGGATCACCTACCTGCTCTTCCAGCGACAGGTCCGGCGGGAAAAGCTGGGCTGGTCCGAGGACGAGGTTTCCAACTTCTTCCTGGCCGCCATCCTGGGGCTCATCCTGGGGGCCCGGCTCTTCGGAACCTTCCTCTACGAGCCCACGGGCCTCTATTGGCGCAAGCCCTGGCTGGTGATCTGGCCCTTCGACGAGGCGGGGCGCTTCGTGGGCTTCCAGGGGATGAGCTTCCACGGGGGGCTCGTCGGAGTCGTGATCGGAACCGTGATCTACGCCCGTCGGAAGGCCCTGGACTACTGGGAATGGGCGGACCGGATGGCGGTTTCCGTCCCCCTGGGCTACACCTTCGGCCGCCTGGGCAACTTCATCAACGGCGAGCTCTGGGGCAAGGTGACCTCGGGGCCCCTGGGCATGGTCTTCCCCCACGCGGAACGGTTTTCGACCGCCGAAACCTGGGTCCGGGAGGCCGCCGAGAAGGCCGGGATGGCCCTGGATTCCGCACGGATCAACCTGCCCCGGCATCCCTCCCAACTCTACGAGGCCTTCTTCGAGGGCATAGTCCTTTGGTTGGTGATGTGGCTTATCGTCCGCCCCCGTCGCCCCTACAAGGGTTTCGCGGTGGGGGCCTACCTCATCGGGTACGGGGCGATCCGCTTCGTCATCGAGTACCTGCGGGAGCCCGATGCCGGCCTGGGCTACATCATCAAGCTCGGGGACCCGAACGCCCCGATCCATACCTTCACGACCCTCTGGAACTTTTCCATGGGCCAAATCCTCTGCTTCCTGATGATCGCCGGGGGGGCCGGATTCCTCGCATGGCGGAGGAACGCGTCCCTGCGGGAAGCGGCCGCTCCGGCTGCCCGTTCCGGCGCCGCGGATCCCGGGCGCCGCAGGAAGGAAGCCCGCAAGCTCCGCAAGAAGCTGGGGTAGCCGAGCCGCGATCCTTGCGACCCGGCCGAGCGCAGCTCAGGCCGGC
>JBGSPT010000110.1:0-4947 GCA_041738475.1 Treponematales bacterium | reverse complement strand
GGCCGCCGGGGAGGTCTTGGCCCTGCGGTCCATCGGGGACTCCGTCCGTGCGGGGGAGCCCCTTCTCATGATCGAAACGCCCGCAGGCCGGGTTTCCGTGCCCTCCCCCCTGGACGGGACCCTGCGGGGTCTCATCCGCCCGGGCATCGAAGTGGCAGCGGGAGAGAAGATCGCGGACGTGGATCCCCGGGGACGGCCGGAGTACTGCCGCACCGTCTCCGACAAGGCCCGGGCCGTGGCCGGGGGTGTCCTGGAAGCCCTGCTTTACCTGCGGGGACGGACGAAAAAGTAGGGGCCGGTTCCCCAGACCCGGGATTCCCGGTATACTGCCATCCCGTATGGACACCTTCGACGTAGTCATCGTGGGCTCCGGGCCCGCGGGCCTGGGAGCCGCCTTCGAGATCTCCTCCCGGGATCCCGGGCGCTCGATCCTCATGATCGACAAGGAGCCCTTCTCCACCGGGGGCCTGCGGAACGACTGCAAGATGAACTTCACCTGGCCCATCGGTTTTCCAGAGAACGTCTGGACCGAGGCGGAGGGGCTTGCCTACCTGGCCCGGGTGGAGTCCTTCCTGAAGCCGGACCTGATGGACCGGCGGAACATGGACATCTACGCCCGAAGGGCCTCCAATCTGGGGGTCCGGCTCCTGGAGGTGCGCCAGGCCCACCTGGGCACCGACGGCGGGCTCTCCCTGATCAAGGATCTCACCGCCGAGCTGGCCCGGAGGGGAGTGTCCATCTCCCTGGGGGAGACCGTCCTGCGCGTGGAGGCCGAGGGACGAGTCCTCGTCACGGACAGGCGGGAGGTCCGGTATCGGGACCTGGTCCTGGCCCCGGGGCGTGGGGGCTTTTCCTTCCTGAGGCACATCATGAACGACCTGGGGATCCCCTTCCAGGACAACGCCGTGGACATCGGGGTCCGGGTGGAGCTCAAGGAAGATCGCTACGCCATCGTCCGGGACTACTACGATCCCAAATTCCTCTTTCCCAAGAAGACCCGCACCTTCTGCACCAACTCCCGTTGCGCCCATGTGGTGCAGGAGAAGTACGTGACCGACGACGGCCGGGTCTGGTATTCCGCCAACGGACACGCGTACTCCGCTTCCCGGCCGGCCAACGGGCTGGCGAACTTCGCCCTCCTCAAGACCGTGACCCTGACCCAGCCCCTGGCCTCGGGCCAGGACTACGCCTCCATGCTGGGCGTCCAGGCTTCCCTGATCGGGGGCGGGCATCCCATCATGCAGAGGGTGGGGGACTTCCGCCTGGGCAAGCGCTCCACCCGGGAGGGATTTTCCGGGGACCTCTACGATTTCGAGCCGACCCTTCCCTCCGCCTGCCCGGGGGACCTGGGGCTCTCGGTCCCCGCCAAGGTCTTGAGGTCCGTCTGGAACGCCATGAAGCTCCTGGACACCATCGTGCCCGGGGTCCTGCACCCCAGCACCATCCTGTACTATCCCGAGATCAAGCTCTACGCCAACCGCCCGGTCTTCCGGGACCCCTCCTTCCTGGCGGCTCCGGGAATCCGGCTGATCGGCGACGGGGCGGGGACCAGCCGGGGCATCACCGGGGCCTGGGCTTCGGGCATCCGGGCGGCGGACGGGATCCTCGGGGCCGGATAGGCGATTCCCCAGGGGCCGGCAGATCCGTTCCGGGTCTGGCACGGCGAAGCGGCATCCGCTATCCTTTCGGCATGGATAGTACGGTCGATCCCCGTGCGGCCCCCCCGGACCCGGCTCCTACACCGCGGATTCCGAACCGGGGGGCCAAGGTAAGCGTATTTGCCCTGACCGGGGCCCTGGCCCTGGCGGCCCATGCCCTCCTGGCCCAGGACGGCGCGATCCGGACGGCCTTCGGCATGCTCCACGGCCTGCAGACCCTGTTCTGGCTGGGCAGCCTCGGGATCTTCCTGCATCGGCCTTGGTACAACCGCCGGTCCCCCTACGCCCGATTCTCGGGCATCGCGGGGGGAACCCTTCTGGGAATCTCCCTGGCCTACGGCTCCGCCGCCGTCTGGACCGGCGCGGGGTTTCCGATCTGGGCGGCCTTCGCGGTCGCGGGTCTGTCCCTCGCCCGGCTTCCCCGGGGATTCCGCGGCGTCTATACGCTCCTGGCGGGGACGGCCCTTCCGCTCCTTTCCTTCCACTTCCGTGGAGTCCAGGCCCTGCGCGCGGAACTGGTGTACCTCCTTGTTCCCCTGGCCCTGGGCCAGGCAGCGGGGCTGTTCGTGGACCGCATCCGCATGGAGGGCGAACTCTCCCTGCAGGACCTCAAGTCCCGGAACGAGGAGCTCGAGGAGCTCGCGTACCGGGATCCTCTGACCCGGCTGTACAACCGCAGATTCGGATTCGAAAGCCTGCGCAAGTCGATCTCCTTCGCCCGCCGACACGGGGGGGAGCTCCATATCCTGGTCCTGGATATCGACCACTTCAAGAAGGTGAACGACCAGCTGGGTCACCCCGTCGGGGACGCGGTCCTCGTGGAGCTGGGCAGGATCCTGCAGGGCATCGTGCGGGACAGCGACATCGTCGCGCGGATCGGGGGAGAGGAATTCCTCGTGATTCTTCCCTTTTCCCGGGCGGAGCACGTCCAAGGGGCGGCCAACCGGATCCGGGATATTACGGCGGGAACATCCTTCGAGAGCGTACCCTGGCGGATCACCGTCAGCATCGGGGTCACGGCCTTGCGGGGGGAGGATACCGCGGAATCGATGTTTTCCAGGGCGGACCGGTTCCTGTACGATTCCAAACGGGGCGGCCGGAACCGGGTCACCGGAACCTAGGAGCCCGTCGGACTTGTGGACTTTTTACGCCTATAGGCGTAAAAAGTCCCGATTATCGGGCTCCTCAGGAGTTTGCAAGGTAGAAAAATCGCATGTATGCGATTTTTCCTTGGTTATCGTGGGAAAGCCCGACAAACTCCTAGGGGCTCCCGGGGCGCGCTCCGGTGGCCCGACGCGCCCCGGGGCCTACAGGATTCGGGCGAGGACCGCCACGTAGGCCGACGCCGCCGCCAGGAAGAGCCCGAGGGGTGCGGCGAAGCGGCGGATGGTCTGGGGCAGGGTCGCCTTGAAGTGCTCGGCGCTGACGACCATGCAGACGTGCAGGGGGGATACCATCATTCCCGCGAACCCGAAGGCCGCGACCAGGGCCACGATGGGGTCCAGGGGCAGGGTGCCGAAGGACCCCGCCCGGAAGAGCCCCAGCACGATGGGCAGGGACAACCCCACGTAGCCGAATCCCACCCCGGTCACCAGCCCGGATATCAGGGGCAGGAGGGCCGCCACCGCCAGGGGAGGGATGCCCGCCGAGGCCAGTTCGGTCGCCGCGGACTGGGCCGCCCCGCCTGCCGAGAGGAGGGCGGAAAAGATCCGTATGCCCGCCACTACGCCCGCGAGTTTCAGGGTGCCGTAATTCAAGGATCCCTTCCAGACCGAGCGGCCGCGGTTCCGGACCGCGACGTAGGCCATTCCCGCCCCGATCCCCGTCAGGATGGGCGCGTAGCGGCCGACCAGGGCTGCAGCAGGGCCGGGAAGGCCCAGGGAAGCTCCAAGGGTCCGCCAGGCCAGGTCCAGGACCGCATAGGTCCCAAGGATGACGATCAGGGGGGCGAATCCCGCGATCACCTCGCCCGCTCCGGCCTTCCCGGCGGCCGGGGGCTGAGGGGCGGCCCGGTCCGGAGTCCGCGGCTCCGGAGCGGCGCGGCCCGGGAGCTTCAACAGGAAAAGCCAACCCAGGAAGATCATGGTCGGGAACATATAGAAGTTAACCAGAACCAGCCGGGATACCTCGAACCCGGTCAGGGTGGCGGTCAGGATGAAGGAGGGGAAGAGGGGCCACCAGACTTCCAGGGAGTGGCGGAACCAATAGTTCGCGGCGGAAAGCCGGTCCGATCCCAGGCGCCGCTCGGGATCCAGGGCATCCACCAGGGGGGCGGAAAAGGCGGCTCCCCCGGGCATGGGAAGGGTGCCGATGAGCACGGGGGTCAGGATGATGGAGGCGTTCCGGGACCGGGCGACCGCCTTAACGGACCGGGCGAAGCCCTCCATGGCCCCGGCTTTCCGCATGGCCCCGGACAGGACCATGATCAGGGTGACCAGGAGGAGGAGCAGGAGGTTCTCGGCGGCCAGGAATTCCCGCAGGGAGAGCAGGGCAATGCGGCCGAAGGGAAGCCCCTGCCAGAGGGCGAAGGCCCAGCCCCCCGCAAGGGCGGCCAGCCCCAGGTGAAGTTTCCGGGAGGCGGCGGCCACGACGATTCCGAATACCAGAAGGATCTTGACGAGGACGGGTAGGGGAGGCATGGAGGTCTCCTGTCAGGGTTTCGAGCAGGCCGGGCAGGTGCCGTGGAAGTCGAGACGGTGTCCCCGGATCCGGAACCCTTCCTTGGCCGCGGCTTCGTCGAGTTCCGGACGGTAGGGCATCCTCACGTCCAGCACGGCCCCGCAGGAGTCGCAGACGAAATGGTAGTGGGGGGACACGTCCCCGTCGAACCGATCCTGGGAGTTGCCGTTCCTGATGTGCAGGACCAGCCCCATCTCCTCCAGGACCTCGAGGTTGCGGTACACCGTACCCAGGGATAGCCGGGGTATGCGTTTCCGGGCGGCGGCGTGCAGAATCGCGGCCGTGGGGTGTTCCTTCGTGGATCGGAGGACCGAAAGGATCTCCTCCCGCTGACGGGATCGTTTTCTCGTACGCTCTTTGCCTTCCATCCTGCCGCCTCGAGGTTTGTTAGGGTAAAAGGGTACATTCCATCCGGGTTTCCGTCAAGCAACTTGCACCGAGGGCACCGGGCCGGTACAATCGGCCATCATGGAATTCCGCGCCGTCCTCCAGGACCTGTCGAACTCCCGAAAGGATCCCGAACCGGAGCGCTCCGGGCTTTGCGGCCCCCCGAGGGTCCGCCGGGGCTCCGCCCTGGTGCCGGCCGCGATCCTCGCCGCCCTCCTCTCCG
>JBGSPT010000420.1:0-2407 GCA_041738475.1 Treponematales bacterium | reverse complement strand
GGCGTTGAAGAGCCGCGCCCCGTCCAGGTGGATCGGCAGGCCGTGCCGGTCCGCCACGGCCCGGACCGCGTCCATGTAGGAGAGGGACAGAGCTCGACCGCAGCCGTGGGCGTTCTCCAGGCAGACAAGGGAGGTGTCCGGGTAGTGGATGTCCCCGCCCGGCCGGATACGGGACTCGACCTGGACCGGGTCCAGCTCGCCCTCCCGGGAGACGAGGGTCCGGAGCTGGACGCCGGCGATGACCGAAGCCGCCCCCGCCTCGTGGGCCACGATGTGGCAGTCGTCCCCCAGGATCACCTCCGTGCCCCGGGGGCAGTGGGTGAAGAGGGCCAGCTGGTTCCCGAAGGTCCCGGTCGGCACGAAAAGGGCCGCCTCCTTGCCCGTGAGCCGGGCCCCCAGGGCCTCGAGTTCGTTGACCGTGGGGTCGTCGCCGTAGACGTCGTCCCCCACCTCCGCCCGGGCCATGGCGGACCGCATTTCGTCGGTAGGCCAGGTGACCGTGTCGCTCCGCAGGTCGATGTACTTCATGCCGGACATACTACGCCCCGGCGCCGGAAGGGGCAAGCGGCGGGGCGGCCTAATCACATCCGTTTCCGGAACCGCGCGACCGCCACGGACACGTACAGGACCGCCAGACCCGCCAGGGCCAAAGCCTCGGGCCACAGGACCGCCAGGCCGGACCCCTTAAGGAAGAGGGACCGCACGATGCGCAGGTAGTACCGGAGGGGCATCAGGTAGGTGAAGGCCTGGATCGCCCGGGGCATGTTCTCGATCGGGAAGACGAAGCCCGAGAGGATCATCATGGGGAACATGAAGAAGAAGATCGAGAAGAGCATCGCCTGCTGCTGGGTCCGGGCAAGGGTGGACACGAAGAGCCCGATGCCCAGGGTGGAGACCGAGAACAGGACGGACAGCAGGGCAAGGAGACCCAGGCTGCCCCTCGGGGCGATCCCGAAGAACACGCGGACCGCGACGAGGGCCAGGGTCAGGGTCATGGTGCTGACCAGGAGGAAGGGGGCGAGCTTGCCCGCCACGAGCTCCCCGCGTTTCAAGGGACTTGCCATGAGCTGTTCCAGGGTCCCCGATTCCTTCTCCTTCACCACCGCCAGGGCGGTAAGGATGATCGTGAAGACCATGGCCAGGAGGGCGAAGATCCCGGGCACCATGAACAGGCGGCTCCGCAGTTCGGGGTTGTACCAGACTCGGATCCGGGCGTCCACGGAGGGTCCTGAAGGCGCGGCCGCAGGCAGGAGCCTCGCGCCGAAGGAGGAGGCGATCCCCGTCGCGTAGGCCAGGGCGACGGCGGCGGTGTTGGACCGGGAGCCGTCCACCACCAGGCCCAGCTGGGGGGAGGCCCGGGACCGCAGGTCCCGGGAGAATCCGGGGGGGATCGCTACGGCGATCTCGGTGCGGCCCGAAAGGAGGGCGTCGTCCACGTCGGCCCAGGAGGAACACTCCTGGGCCAGGACGAAAGCCCCGGAAGCCCGGAAGGCCTCGGCGACGGCCCGGCTGTCCGCGGTGCGGTCCTGGTCGTAGACCGCGGTCGGGACGTTCCGGACATCCATGTCCGCGGCGTAGCCCAGGACGAGCACCTGCATCACCGGGGCTACCAGGACCATAGCCCGCATCCGGACGTCCCGCTTGAGCTGGAGCAGTTCCTTTCGTATCAGGCTGGCCACCCGCTTCATCGGGATCGGCTCCTCTCCCGGGAAAACCGGACGGACGCCGCGACGATCGCGGCGGCGGCGTACAGGGCCAGGCCGGCGGCCGGTCCCGCATAGTACCGGAACGGGGTGCCCTTGATCACGACGGCCTTCAGGATCTCAAGGTAGTAGGTCGTCGGGAAAAGTCGCGTCACCCACTGGATTACCGCGGGCATGTTCCGGACGGGAAACACGAAGCCCGAGAGCGTGAAGGTGGGGATCAGGGTCAGCATCGTGCTGATCAGGAAGGCCACCTGCTGGGTGTCAGCCATCGTGGAGATGAGGACCCCGAGGGCCAGGGAGGCCAGGAGGAAGAGCCCCGTGGTCCAGGCCAGGGCGCCTACGCTCCCGGCGATCTCCACGCCGAACAGGAGGGCCGCGGCACCCAGGACGATGGAGGCCGACACGGCTCCGACCGCCGCGTAGGGAAGGGTCTTCCCGAGGATCAGTTCAAGAGCCCCGACCGGGGAAACGAGGATCTGCTCCATGGATCCGTTCTCCTTTTCCCGCACCACCGACAGGGCCGTGGAGACCACCGCGGTGATGACCAGGATCAGGGCCACGAGGCCGGGCACCAGAAACACCACGCTCCGGAGTTCCTGGTTGAAGAGAACCCGGGGCCGGATGTCCAGGACCGATCCGGGCGCGTCACCGCCCCCCGCGGCCGGCCCCGCCCGCTCGGCCTCCAGGGCCCGGAGGTCCCC
>JBGSPT010000415.1:0-13869 GCA_041738475.1 Treponematales bacterium | reverse complement strand
CAGTGGAAGGCCCGGCCGATCACGAAGGCCACTCCCTCGCCCAGGGCCGCCTTCAGCACCTCCCGAGTGTCGAGCCGGTCCGGCAGGGTCGCCCAGCAGAAGACCCCGCCCTCGGGCCGGGTCCACGTCGATCCGGCGGGCAGCTCCCGGCCCAGGGCCTCGACCATGGCGTCCCGCTTGGGGGCGTACAGGGCCCGGGCCCGGGCCAGGGTGCCCTCCATGAGACCCGACTCGAAGTACGCCGCCGTGACCAGCTGGAGGAAGGAGGAGGAGCAGAGGTCGACGGACTGCTTGAGTCCGATGATCTTGGACAGGACCTCCTCTTCCGCCGCGATCCAACCCAGACGGAAACCCGGGAAGAGCATCTTGGAGAGAGTCTTGAGGAGGATGACCCCCCGGCCCCCCGAGAGGGTCCAGAGGCTCGGAAGGCTCTCGGCGCCGTAGGAAAGCTCCCGGTACGGCGAGTCCTCGACGATGGGGATGCCCCGCTCCCCGGCGATGGAAAGCAGGCGCCGCCGGCCCGGCAAGCTCAGGGTGACCCCGCTGGGGTTCTGGAAGTCCGGGATGACGTAGAGGAAGCGCGGCCGCTTTCCCTCCCGGTCCAGGGCGCGGAGGACATCCTCCAGGGCGTCCAGGTCCATGCCCGAAGGCCCCACCGGGACGCCCCGCAGGTCCGCGCCCGCCCGGCCGAAGGCCTGGAGGGCCCCCACGTAGGAGGGGATCTCCACCACGTAGGAGGGGATCTCCACCACCGCCGGAGCGCCGGGCTCCAGGAAGAGGAGGGTGAGGAGGTCCAGAGCCTGCTGGGAGGAGGAGACGACGCAGAGCGAGCCCGGCTCGGCCCTGTCCCCGTAGACCCCCATGTACCGGGAAAAGGACTCCAGGGCCTCCGGCTCCCCCGGGGTCGGTCCGTACTGGAGGGCCAGGTAGCCCTTCCGGCCCAGGACCTCGGCGCAGATCCGCTGGAGGTCCTTCACCGGGAAGAGCGAGGGATCCGGCAGGCCTCCCCCGAAGGAGATGGTGTCCGCCCTTCGGGCCCAGGCCAGGAGTTCCCGGATTTCGGACCGCACGATGCGCGACGCCTCCGCGGAAAACTCGTATCGGATCATTCCTTGCCTCCCCGCCGCAGGAGACCGGCGCCGATAGGTTTCCGTCCCCATGGGACGACCCGCCCGGCCCGCCTTCCCCGGCAGGGTCAGGATGCCTTGAAATCGGCATGGTGTACATAGCCAATATAGCTATTTTAGACCAGGCCGATCCGGGATCGAACTACCCGGAGGCCGATCGATATCGGTACCGGGATGCATGCCGGGACATCGGGACGATCCGAGGCAAGGGCCGATTCTGAATTCGGCGTGAACTGCAGATAATTCATTTAAGGGGCGTATTATACAAAGCTCGTATAACACGACGAAGAAGCCGATTATATGGGGTTCGTATAATTCTGTAAAACCACGCGATATGCGAAATCGAGGATTACCCGCCGTCCCGGATTTCCAGAAACACACCATCGCCTGAGTGAAATGAACGCTTTTCCGGACAACCTTCCCCAGCAGCTTCGCTAGAACACCTTGATATTCATTTCCTCCGCTAACGTTTTCATCTTCCTGTCCCGGGTCAGAAGCACGGCGTCGTTCCGCCGGGCGAGCACGAGATAGAACATGTCATAGACGGAGTGGTTCGCGTTCACGGATTCGACCAGGACTTCCGGGCACAGGCTCCGGGTTTCCAACAAATCGTCCACGATCGCGAGGCAGTAAGTCAGGCCCCTGCGGCATTCTTCTCCGGACAGTTCCTTATGGACGGCGTACTTCCAGAAGGCGCTGGTGATCTCCGACGCGAAGGTATCCGGGGCCAGGATCCGTTCCGCATCCCGCAGGCCGGTCCGGAATCGGCGGCTGTCCTCGCGATTGAGCGCCACTTCCAGCGCCGCGCTGGCGTCCAGGACAGCGATCATCGGTCGCGGTCCTCCCGGACGAGGATCACCGGATCGGATACCCGCTTCCCCTCCAGGCCGAGCGGGTCGTCCTTCTCAAGGAGCGCACGTTTGCGTTCCTTGGCTTCGGACCGCACCCGTAAAGCATCTTCAAGGAGAGCGATGGTTTCCTGGGTCAAGCTTCTGTGCTCCTTTGCCGCAAGATCCTTCAATCGGGTATACACGTCCTCCGGCAGGTCCCGCACTTGCAAGGTCCGCATGAATTTCCCCTCTGCATGTATAATACAATCGTTTTGCATGCAAATCAAACAATGCCGAATGACGGCCGGCTTCTTCCCCCTCAACCGCCCCCCCCTTTCTGCCGATGCTTCTATCGTAGGAGGCCCTCCGGATGATTCGAGGATGGTACACCGGCGCCAGCGGCATGGCGGCCCAGCAGGTTCGGCTGGACGCGATCTCCAACAACCTGGCCAACGTGGACACCGACGGCTACAAGCGGGAGACCGCGGTCCACAAGGCCTTCGCCCAGCTGCTGTTGCGCCGGATGAACGACGACGGCCAGTACCTCCACCCCCTGGGCTCGGGGGACATGTCCCCGGTGATCGGCAAGCTGGGCACGGGTGTCGAGACCAACGAGCTCTTCGTCGAGTTCCAGCAGGGCGCCTTGAAGCAGACGGAGAACGACTTCGACCTGGCCCTGGACGGTAAAGGCTTCCTCTGCGTCCAGACCCCCGACGGCGAGCGCTACACCCGGAACGGGGGCTTCATCCTGGGCAAGGAAGGGTACCTGGAGACCAAGGACGGATACCCGGTGCTGGGGGAGAACGGCCCCATCCGGATCAAGGCCAACAACTTCCAGGTGGACGCCCAGGGAAAGATCTGGGTCAACCGGTCATGGGCGGACGACGACCCGACGCGCCTGGTGGGCCGGGAGCAGAACGAGTGGGAGGACACCTTCCACATGGACACCCTGAAGCTCGTGGACTTCAAGCGGGACCGCTACCTGGCCAAGCAGGGCTCCAGCCTCTACGCCTCCACCGAGGAGAGCGGGGAAGCCCGCGTCGCCGTGGTCGGACGCGCCCCCAAGGTGATCCAGGGTTTCGTGGAGGCCTCCAACGTGAACCCCGTGACCGAGATGGTGCGGATGATCGAGGTCAACCGCGCCTACGAGGCCAACCAGAAGACCATCCAGTCCCACGACGGGATGCTCGGCAAGCTCATTAACGAAGTGGTGAGGGTGTAATAGATGGTACGAAGCTTGTGGACCGCCGCCAGCGGCATGATCGGCCAGCAGGCCAACATCGACACGATCTCGAACAACCTGGCCAACGTGAATACCTCGGGGTTCAAGAAGGTCCGGGCGGACTTCGAGGACCTCATCTACCAGACCGTCCGGGTGGCCGGCACTCCCGCCACCGAGGACACCGTGGTGCCCGTGCCCGTGCAGATGGGCCACGGCGTCAAGCTGGCCGCCACCCAGCGGCAGTTCACCCAGGGGGCCCTGCAGAACACCGAGAACCTCTCGGACATCGCCATCCAGGGTGACGGCTTCTTCCGGATCCTCCTGTACGACGGCACCTACGGGTACACCCGGGACGGGGCCTTCAAGATAGACTCCAACGGCCAGATCGTCACGTCCAACGGCTACCGCCTCCTGCCGGAGGTCACCCTGCCGGAAAACTTCATCCCCGAGACCCTGACCATCTCCCAGGACGGCCGGGTCAACGTGAAGGTGCCCGGCAACGACGACCCCGTTTTGGTGGGCCAGCTCGAGCTCTACCGCTTCCCCAACCCCGTGGGCCTCACCGCCATCGGGGAGAACCTCTTCAAGATCTCCAACGCCTCCGGGGACCCCATAGCCGGGCGCCCGGGCTACGACGGCATGGGCAAGACCATCCACAAGTTCCTGGAGATGTCCAACGTCTCGGTGGTCCGGGAAATGGTCAACATGATCGTGGCCCAGAGGGCCTACGAGTTCAACTCCAAGGCCATCCAGACCAGCGACAACATGCTGGGCACCGCGACGGCGCTGAAACGGTAGACGGTGGACAGTGAACGGTAAACGGAAGTGAAACCAGAGTGCGGACGGCGGTAATGCTTTGGCGTGGGATGCGGCCGGGGACTTCGGTTCCCTTCCGTCCACTATCCACAGACCACTGTCCACCCGAGGAGTTCCCATGACCATCGACAGCGCCCTTCTGCAATATAATTCTCGCCCCCTCAAGACTCCCCAAGCCCTCCAGGGCTCGGGGGCCCGGATCGTTCCGAACCGGCGGATCGACCGGGGCAGCGAGCTGTACAAGCAGTGCCAGGAGTTCGAGTCCCTCTTCGTGAACATGATGCTCAAGGAGATGCGCAAGACCGTGGACAAGGCCGGGCTCCTGGACGGCGGCCAGGCGGAGGACATCTTCCAGGACATGCTTTACGACGAGTACTCCAAGGACATGACCCGCGCCGCCGGCTTCGGGCTGTCGGATCAAATATACGTCCAGCTCACGGGGCGTTAAGGGACCGTGAACGCCGACCTGCTCTCCCGGGGACTGGCCGCACTCGGGCTCGATCCCGGGGAGGACCGCCTGGCCCGCCTAGCCCGATACATCGAGGAGATCGAGCTCTGGAACCCCGCCTACGGCCTCGTGAAGGCCGCAGGGGACGAGCTCGTCATAAAGCATATCCTGGACTCCCTGGCCGCCCTGACAGTGCTGAGGAAGCTCGGCCTTTCCCTGGACCGCATCGCCGACCTCGGCAGCGGGGCGGGACTGCCGGGCATCCCCCTGGCGATCTTCTTGCCCGGGTCCGCGGTGACCCTGGTGGAGCGCATGGGAAAGCGGGTCCGGTTCCTGGAGAACCAGAAGGCCCGCCTGGGCCTGTCCAACGTCGAGATCGTCCAGGCCGAGGCGGAGAAGGCGCCCGGGCCGTACGACCTGGTGACCTTCCGGGCCTTCCGGCCCTTCTCCGAGAGGAAGCTCTTCCTAAGTGTTACGAAGCTTGTGAAGCCCGGAGGGGCGATCGCGGCGTACAAAGGAAGGCTCGATACCGCCCGGGAGGAGCTGGCGGCCCTCGCCCCGGACCCCGTCCTGGGCCCCCTCGCGGCCCGGGCCGAGGTCCTGCCCCTGTCGGTGCCCTTCCTGGAGGAGGAACGCTGCCTGGTGATCCTGCGAGGGTAGGTCAGTCCGAGACGATGTCCCGCACCCCGGAGTCCACGGTGTGCAGAAGCTTGGCCAGCTGGTCCTTGTCCAGAAGGTCCAGGAGGCGGGCCTCCACGAAGCGCCGGGCCTCGTCGGAGAAGGTGCCCGCGGAGATCACGTAGCCCTTCCCGGCCTTCACGTCCTTGAGGCGTGCGTGGAAGTCCCGGACCGTGAGCTCCCCGACCATGCCCGTGGAGCGGATGAAGCGGAACAGGATGATGTCCTGCCACTTGGAGGTCTCCACCTCGGTGAGGATGTCCGCCCAGTCGTTCTTGTTCACCGAGATGTCCGTGATCTTCACCTTGGCCTTGGGGAAGAAGGACAAGGCGATCCGGCGGCAGAGGGTGACGAACTCCCCGGTGGCCCCCATCAGGTAGATCTGCAGGTTGCGGTTGGAATTGAGCTCCCGGTACTTGGCCAGCTGGGCGGGCACGTCCTTGTAGTTGGGGAAGATGGATTGGATCTCGTTCAGGACCGTCACCGCCTTGGCCAGCTCCTGGGCCCGGAGGTAGGCCGCCGCCAGGCGGTACTTGAGCTCCACCAGGGTCTCCACGGGGATCTCCGGATGCCGCAGGCCTATCTCGAAGTCCATGATGGCCTTCTGGAACTGCCGCATGTTCAGCTGGAGGGTGCCCGAGAAAAGCGAGGCGTTGGGACCCAGCTTGGGATCCGCCCGGAGGTGGGAGAAGATCCGGATGGCCTGGTCGTTCTGCCCCAGCTCGTAGTAGCACTCCCCCATGGCGAAGAGGGAATCCTTGTCCTCCGGCTCCAGCTCCGCCGCCTTGCGCAGGTTGACCAGGGCTTCCTTGTAGCGCTTGGCCTTGAACTGGGCATGGCCCAGGTGATGGAGGGTCGGGGCGTGGTCCGGCTTGGCCTGGGCCGCCTGGTTCAGCAGGACCAGGGCCTTTTCGAACTGCCGCTTCTGGTACTCGATCAGCCCGAGGTTGAAGTTGACTTCGAAGTCGTCCTGCTTGAAGGTGCGGGCGATCAGAAGGCCCTTGTAGGCCTCCTCCGGCTTGCCCATGTGGACCGCCGCGATCCCGTACCGGGCGTTGAAGGTGAACTCGTCCATCTCCGGGTTGCCCGTGGCCACCTCGACCAGGACCCCGTAGGTCTTGAAGACGTTCTCCCAGGCCTTCTCGCCCCAGTAGAGGTCGCCCAGGGCCTGGAGGGCCTCGGGGTCCTTGGGGTTCGAGGCCAGGCGCCGGTCCGCCTCCTTGAGGATCTGGGCACGGTCCCGGGCCTTGAGCCGGCCGCCGGACTTGGCCTTTTTCCCGCCCCGGCCCAGGACGATTCCCAGGATCAGGGCCGCGAAGGAGACGAAGATGACCGCTACCAGGATGGGCACGACGGGCGCCATGGCCCCAAGTATCGGACGGGGAAAGAAGTGTTGTCAAGCGCGTCGAGAACCGCTACGCGGTTCTCGACGGCGCGGAACTGCGTTCCGCGATTTCCAGTGGGGGTTGCAGTAGAGCGGCGGCCCGGAACGCCGGAGACCCGGGGCCCGGAAACGAAAACGGCCGCCCGGGGGGCGGCCGCTGGAAGGGGCTTTCTTGCCAGTCCACTGTTCACTGTCCAACGTCCACGGTCTTCCGTATCTCGTACTTCCAGGACGCCCCCAGGGCCAGCTCCGCCCAGATTTCCCCGTCCCGGACCGCGAAGAGGGGCGCGAAGGAGAAGGAGAGGGACTTCCAGGAGTATCGGGCCGAGGCGGCCAGCTCGAAGTACAGGGTCCGGGGGGCGTTCTCCACCGCGGAGCTCGCCTCGTACAAGGTATTGAGGAGGTCCGCGGCGGTGTTCTTGGACAGGAACAGGGCACCCGCCTTCAGGGACAGGCCGGGTCCCAGGTCCGGCAGGTCGAGGCCTCCCCGGAACCACAGGGCCCCTGGGCCGTAGGGCGAGGACAGGGGGATGCCCTGGTTGCCTTCGTCCAGCTTGAGCCGGTAGACTGCCCGGCCCAGGGTCCCGGAACTGTACTCCGTGTGCCCCACCGCGACCTCGTCGTAGCTCCCCCAGAGGTAGTGGGTGTACCCGCCCTCCAGGGCCGCTGCGACCCGCCGTCCCGAGGAGTCCCCGTCCCAGCGGAGCCCCAGGATGTAGGCGTCGATGGTGGGGATCGAGGTGTCCCCCACCCCGATGACCCCGGCGTTGAAGTCGTCGAACCCCGCCTGCCCGGAGAGCGTCCAGCCCGGCAGGAAGACCCAGGAGGCGTCCGCGATCGCCCGGGGGTTGTATGGCTTGGGATGGGTGGAGTGCCAGGAGAGGATGGGGAAGAAATCGGCCAGCTCGAAGTAGTTGTTCGGCCGGGCGATCGTCTGGTCCCCTCCCACGGCTACCCGGATCCGACGGCCCCTCCACTCGAAGCGGTGCAGGACGTCCACGATGACCGTCTGGTTGTCCTCCCGGAAATATCCGTAGGGTCCGAGCGGGTCAGGATCCAGACCCGTGTTCACCACCTCCAGGGGCCGGATCGTGGAAACGTACCAGTCCATCCGGAAGGGCCCGATGGGGATGGAGGTCCGGAGCGCGTTGATGTAGGGAATCCGGTCCGAGATCCAGAGGCTCGACCAGGTCTCGGGCCCGATGTGGGCCTTCTCCCGGCCGAAGGAGAACCGGTACCCGTTCCGGACCCAGCCCAGGTTGCCCCGGGTGAAGTTGTTGTTCTCGATGGCCACCGGGTTGCCGTCGGCTCCCAGGGGATAGAAGTTGTCCTCCTTGAAGAAGTCGGCATCGTCCAGCTGCCTGCGCAGGGTCTGCTCCACGCTCAGGAAGAGCCCGTCCGCCCCCTCCCAGCCCAGGTAGTACCGGATGGGAGCCGGCTCGGACAGATAGAGGCGGTACAGGTCTATGCCGTTCTTGTCGGCATACTCCTCCACGTACTCCTCCGAGGTCCGGAGGTGGCGGACGTAGGAGAGGGCGATCCCCGCGTCCAGCCGGTCCGGGGGCGGCAGGGCGGCCCGGAGAGCCTCGACGGCTTCGGGGTCCGCGGCGGGATCCCGGGCCAGCTCCTCGACGGCCCCGCGGATCTTGTCCTCGGTCACCGGGAAGGATGTGAAGGGCTGGACCCGGCCCGCCCGGACGTAGGCCGAGCGGAGGGCTTCCAGCAGGGGATCCCCGGGCATGCGGGGATCCGCGGTAAGGCCGGGAATACCCAGGAATCCGAGGGCCAGGGCAGCGAAGACGGCCCGCCGCACGACACGGCCGGGACAGATCGGGACAGAATCACTGTTCACGTTCAAGTTCATCGACCATACTCCATAATATTGACTCATATCCCGGCAAGGCCTAAGATGATCCGGCCCGGGAATCCATATCGAGGGGTCCGCGTTGAAGGAAAAGCTCCGGAAGCACAGCCTGTCCAAACTTTTCGCCGCCGCCTGGAGCGCCGCCGGAGCCTCCGTCCTGGCCTGGATCTCCGTCGCCGAGTTCCCGTTCGTACGAGACGGACGTATCCTGCAGAATGCAGTCCCCATTGTCGTCGGGGCCGTTTTCGCCTACGCCCTGCTCTCCTGGGCCCTGGCCCGGCTCCGGGTTCACCCGACGGCCACGAATCCCCTGGTCGTGAACTTCACCGCCACGGCCTTCGGGCTCCTTCTGTTCATGGCCCTGGCGGCGGCGCGGGTCTACTTCAGCCTGGGCTTCCTGACGGTCTACATCCTGTTCACGAACCTTTGGTTTTCCATTGAGTTCCTGCTTAGGCGCAGGCTCGGAAGATACTCCTTCGCCGTGGCGCCCGGGGGTTACGACCTCTTCGCGGAGGACTTCCCGAACTGCACCCTGATCCCCCTCGTAGGCCCCCGGGAACTCCCCGACAGCATAGACGGGTTGATCATCGATTTCGATCAGCCCCTTTCCGAGGAATGGCTGGCCTTCGTGTCACGCTGCATCCTGGAAGGGGTCCCCGTCATCTCGGTGGACGACTTCATCGAGACCGAAAAGGGGAGCATCATCCTGGACCACCTGACCACGGCTCGAACCATGACGTTCCAGAAAGGCCAGATCTACATAGCGGTCAAGCGCCTGATCGACACAGCCGTGATCCTGGCCCTCTCTCCCCTCTGGATCCCCGTGACCGCCCTGGCCATGGCGGGTATACGGCTGGAATCCCCGGGCCGGGCCCTCTATTCCCAGATGCGGGTGGGACGGAAGGGACGGCCGTTCCGGATCTACAAGATCCGGTCCATGAGGCAGGATGCGGAAAAGCACGGGGCCGCCTTCGCGGCCAAGGGGGACGCCCGGGTCACCCGGCTGGGGGCCCTCCTCAGGAAGACCCGGATCGACGAGTTCCCCCAGTTCTGGAACGTCCTGAAGGGGGACATGAGCCTGATCGGACCCCGTCCCGAGCAGGTCCCCTTCGTCGAGGACTTCGAGCGGACCATCCCCTACTACCAGCTCCGGCACATCGTGCGGCCCGGGATCACCGGCTGGGCCCAGGTCACCCGGGGCTACGCGGCCAACGAGTCCGAGACCGCGGAAAAGCTGGCCGCGGACCTCTACTACGTGAAGCGCCTGTCCTTCACCCTGGACTTCCTGATCACCGTGAAGACCCTCTGGACCATGCTTACCGGCTTCGGCTCCCGCTGATCCGGCTCAATAATCGTGGCCCAGGCCGAAGAATAACTCGTAGTTGTCCGAGAGGCTCCGGGTGTCCAGGTAGCCCAGGGCGTCGATGCCCAGGGAGAGCCGGGCGTATACGGACCGGGCCCGCTTCAGGAACCCGAAGACCTCCAGGCCCCCGCAGAGGTAGGGCTCGAAGGATGCCGACGGGGAGGCCCGGACCAGGGCCGCATCCGCGAAGGGCGAGGCGTGGACCTCGAAGTCGAACCAGTCCTTCTTTATGAGGAGGGAGGGCTTGAAGTCGAAGAGCCGGACCGGAAGGTCCAGGTTCACGAAGGCGGCGTAATCACCGTCCAGGGCCGCGTCCCGCACGCCCCGGAGATATCCCCCGATGTCCTCGCCTACGTCCAGAAGGCTCGCGTACAGGGTGATCCGGGAATTGAGGCCCGCACGGTTGTTCCAGGCCTGGTAGTGCCGAGCCTGGGCCGTGATCTCGGAGTCCCAGCCTTCCTGGTAGAAGTTGTAGGTCCAGGAATTCTTCAAGGAAAGCACGGTTCCCTGCCGGAAATTCTCCGTCCAGTCCGCACGGCCGGTCCCCAGGGTCCAGGAGGCGGTGATATAGGGACCCCGGCGGTCCGCGGAGATGGTGCCGCCGTCGGCCAGGTACTTCCACCCCGCCTCCAGGTCCGGGGTCAGGGTGAGGGATCCTAGCCTGCCGAAGTCAGCCAGGTCCACGGAGGTTCCGATCCCCGCCAGGGTCTGGAGGACCAGCCTGTCCAGGTCGTCGTCCAGGTCCCCGTCCTCGTTCCAGAGAAAGTTCTGGCCGACCCGGGCGGTCCAGCGGAAGGTGTCACCCCCCAGGTTCAGCTTCAGGGTGTTCTTGCCTTTGTAGGTGATCCTTCCGGAGAGGTTGTAGGCGAAGCCCTGGACGGTGTCGATGGTCCAGTCCAGCCCCCCGAACTCGAAGGGAAAGGCGAACTCGGTCCCGATCCCGAAGGACTGGTTCCCGTTCTCGTCGTAGCGGTAGTCCAGGTCCACGAAGAGGGTCTCCATGGTCCCCGCGAAGTTGTAGTCCCGGAGGCGCAGGCTCAGGAGGAGCCCCTCGTTGGTGGAGTACTTGGGGTAGGGCAGGATGATGAGATTCCAGGTATCCTTCCCGCTCACGGTCAGGGTCACCCCCGCGATCCCGCCCCAGGCATCCCCGACCGCGTAGGTCAATTCCGCGGACTCCAGGACCCTCTGGTTCACCAGGACCTGACGCTTGTCCGCCACGTAGGCCTCCAGGGAGGCCAGGTCCGGGAACTCCTTCCCGATCTTGATGTCCATCCGGTCCGCCAGGGCCTTTTCCCGGGTCTTGCCGTCGATCCGGTACACCACCGAGTCGATCCGGTAGGCGGACGGGGCGGACTGGGCGGCCGCGGGAAGGACCGTGAGGGCGGCCAGGAGGGCCAGGACGAGGGCCGGGGCGGGTTTTCGACAGTTCATGCGTTCTCCAGGAGGGTCCGAGATCGGAACCGGGGTTCGGGAATCCTATACGAAAACGGCGCGTCCCGGGAACCCCGGAAGCGCGCCGTCCGACGCCGCGGTGCGGCTACTTGATCTTGATGCGGTAGCGGCCGCCCACGGTGGCGGCGAAGAGGAAGCGGCTGGTGGTGGAGGGCTTCCAGATGCCGAAATCATCATAGGGAGCCACCGTATGGGTTACATCCGCAGCGCCGTCCACCGCGACCAGTTCCAGCTCGTTGAGGACGTAGCCCAGGGCCAGCCCCGCGTAGAGATCGAGCTTCCACACACGCCGGGTGGCACCGACGGCGGCCACGACCTTCCACTCCAGGGGGGTCTCGTTCAGGAACTCCGTCCCGTTGTCCGGGTTGTACGCGTACTCGTGCCAGGCGTTGGCGGGGCTCTTGGACCCGGAAACCGTGAACTCCACCGTGGCGCCCAGGCCGAAACCCGCGGCCTCGCCGTTCCAGGTGCCCAGGAAGGCCAGGTTGTTCTCCCCGTTCCGGTAGCCCAGCATCATTGACTCGAAGGGGATGGCCTTTTCCGAATTGTCCTTCATGTCGAAAACCGAGCCCGGGAAGTAGGAATAGCCGTACTCCCGACCCTCGAGGCCATAGGAGGGCTCGAAGGTGTACTTGGTGGCCCCGGCGTGGTAGAAGGAGAAGCGACCATAGGGGGTCTCCTTGTAGGCCCCGGCGGTCCAGGCTATCTTGTTGGGCTGGTTCGTGGGGAAGAGATCCGGAGACAGCCAGTGGAGGTTCCCGTCATCCAGGAGCCACTGGGCGTTGATCTTCCAGCCGTCCGGCCGGTCCCAGGTCCAGAAGATCCCGACGATGTTGTTCTCCTCCCCCGAGGCGGTCCAGGGGCGGCCGCCCTGGCGCAGGGCGTCCTGGATGATGTAGGCGGGAATCGGGGAGATGAAGTACTCGAAGTCGAAGAACCGGTTCACGTAGACGATGGCGTCCTGGATTCCGAAGGTCATGTCCCCGAAGCGCGCCGCGAAGGTGTGGAGGTTGGCCCCCCGCTCGGGAAAGCCGATGGGGAACTCAGTCGTGTCAATGTCCGAATTGTGATTCAAGCCGATCCACCGGGTGGAGTACAAGAAGCGGCCGTCGTCGTAGACCGCTTCCATGAGGTCCGCGGTTAGGCCGTCCCCGTTGATGAAGAGGGAGTACGGGGAGTCCACGTAGTCGTAGTGGGGCAGGCGGCCGGCCCGGAGGAAGAGGTTCCCGGTCCGGTAGGCGATCCCGCCGGACTCCATCCAGAAGTAGAGCCCCCCCATGCCGCCGGAGGAGGTATTTGCGCTCGTTCCATCGTATATCCCGTCCTTCCGGAGGTAGGCCTCCGCGGTCAGGGCGAAATTCTCCCCGAAGTACTGCAGACCGCCTCCCCCGTTGACGATGAGGTTCTCGTCGTACCCGCCGGAGAAGTCGAAGAAGAGGGTGAGGCTCCCGTCCCCGAAGTCGTCGACCAGGTCCGCCCCCTGGGGCACCGGGACCTGCTGGGCGGGCACGGTCGCGGCAGCGGCCAGGGCGATCAGGAAAACCAATATACGTTTCACGATGGAACCTCCGAAGGGATGGTGGGGACCGACGCCCCGTACCCGGAACCGGGCGACATTCTACTGATATATTGTCGGAAAGAACAGCCCGCTCCTCTACGGTATCTCCGAAATCTCCAGAAGCCGGACCCCGTAGGGTTCGAGGCGGAAGGAAGTCTCCCGGAGCGCGGCCCCGGAAGCGCCGCCAAAAACGTACCCCGCCGGCGCCTCGACCCGGAGTTCCCGATCCCTGCCCTCCCGGCCCAGGACAACCAGCCAGAGACCACCCCGGCCGTTCCCCAGGAGGACCGAATCTGCCCGGCCGCCATCGATCCGGAAGCCCGGGTCCGGGAAGTACTCCACCGCGTCGGGAAAGCGCTCCCGGAAGGCCCGCACCTCGGGCAGGAGGGACCCCTGCAGCCAATCCTCCCGGGTCCGGTAGAGGGTCCAGTAGACGATCTCCCGGGGGCGGGCCAGGAAGGAGGCCCAGAACATGTAGCGGGTCTCCGCGAGGGTCGGGAGGCGGCGGGAGAACTGGGGTTTCCCCTCCTCGCTCTCCCCGAAGCCCTGGGGCACGACGGTCAAGGGAAGCCCGTAGCGATCCGCCCTGCGGCCGAAGGCCCTCATCCGGTCCGCGTAGCGACCGCCCCGGAGGGCGGCGAACTCCCGGCTACCCCGGGACAGGGGATAATAATCGATCCAGAGGCTGTCCACGGCGCCCCGGTAGGCGCCCGAAAGCCCCGGCAGGATGAAGATGACGGAAACCGGCCGCTCCGGGTCCAGGGCCTTGATCCGGGAATAGGAAGCCTCCAGCTTCCGAGGGGTGGATTTCGGCCTCCACTCCGGCTCGTCGGCCAGATACCAGGAGAGGATCGCGGGGCTGTCCCTGAGGGCCCGGACATACTCCGCCAGGGGCTCCCCGGTTTCCTCCAGGGACCGGCTCTTGGTGATGTCCAGGTGCACCCCGATCCCGGCCTTTTCCGCCTCGGCTAGAAACTCCCGGATCTCCTCCATCGTGGCCCGGGCGGCGTAGGGCAGCACGGAGTCGAAGCCCAGGGCGGCCAACCGGGCCGGGGTCTCGGCGCGCGTGGCGGTGTCGTACCACCCGATCCGGAACCGGTCCACCCGGTAGTACGCCTCGGGCC
>JBGSPT010000387.1:0-3281 GCA_041738475.1 Treponematales bacterium | reverse complement strand
GCCGACGCGGGGAGGGGGGGCGTATTCCCCGATCGGGGGAAGCAGGGCTTCCGGTCCGGCCCGGCCGACGCGCCAATACCCCGAACCCTGGGGTTTCCATCCCGCGCCCGCCCCCTCCGGACCGGGAAAGTACGGCGTCGGAATCGACGACTGGAGCAGGCTCCAATACACCAGGGGAAGGTCCGGCAGGTCCAGGCCGCCTCGCCCGAGGGCGATATCCGCCCTTCCCGCCCGGCTTGCCGGAACCGCCAGGGGAACGAAGCCCCCGTATGCTTGCGAGGGATCCGCTATCAGCGGGGTGTCGGCGTCTCCCCGGGCCGTCACGACGGATCCGCGCGGCCGGAGTCGGCCGGAATCGAGGAACTCCAGGCCCTCGCCGGGCCTGTCGGGAAGGAAGGCGAAAACCGAGGCCATAGCCCGGCTGAAGGTTCCGGATCCGGAGGGCCGGGCGGGCCGGGGAGGCAGGAGGACCGGGAAGGACTCCCCCCCGACGGCGACGACCACGAACCCGGGCCGGGGGAACCGGAGTATCCAGCCCGAGGGACCCTCCGCCAGGTCCAGCGAGTCAGCGGCCAGCCGGACGAAAGCCCCGGTTCCCTCGTCCCACCGATGCACGATGAGGCCGGAAGGCTCGCCCTCCACGGCCAGGCGCAGGGCCCAGCTCTCCGTGGCCTCCTCGTACCCGGCGGATGCCGGATACGCGTAGGGCAGCTCGTAAAATCCCGTCTCAACGGCCTCGAAGCCCTCGGGGTCTCCGGGCAGGCTGTCCGTGAATACGACGATCCTGCCGTACCCCCGTTTCCGGAGGGAGGCCAGGATGCTCCAGTCGGCTCCCAGGGCTTCGGATTCGCGGCCCATCCGGGCGGAAAAGCCCTCGGGGCCGTCCTCCCGTTTCCGGGCGGTGAAGTCCCTGAGCCTGTATCCCCCCCGGGCGGGATCGAAGTCCAGCAGGAAGATCCGGGCTTCCGCCAGGTCCTCCCTCTCGTACAAGGCCCGGACCGCCCGATCCATCCCCCGGGACCCGGGCTCTCCCCGGAGCATGGACCGGGAGCCGTCCAGGACGACCGCGGTCCGGCCCGAGCCGACGGGGGCGGATCCGGACAGGGCCAGGGCCACGATGACCGCCGCAAGCGCGTCCAGGAGGAGGTCGTACCGGAGCCGCAGGTTCCGGAGCAGGACCTCGGAAGCCCGGGACCGGGAGGACGGAAAGTAACCGTGGGGGAACACCGCCCGGCGCCTCAGGCGGAGCCCCGCCAGGAGGAGGAGGGCCACCGGGAGGAGCAGGAGGAAGAGGCGGGCCGCGAAATCAGCCATAGAGGTACTCCAGGACCTTCCAGTACACCGGTGCCCGGTCGTCCCCCGCGGACAGCCGGAAATACCGGAATCCTTTCCTGGGGAAGCCCAGGGATTCGCACCGGGCCCGTTCCGCCTTCAGGTAGGCATCCCGGGACGCGGGATCCCAGGGTACGAGGATCCTCCTTCCCCCCTCCGGGTCGACCACCTCGTACTCCCCCCAGCCCTCGGCGACTTCATCGAAGCCCCTCCGCAGGTGGAAGAGGCAGGCCGCCGGGAAGCCGACGGATCTGAGGTCGAAACCGGGATCCTGGAAATCCGAGAACAGGAAGAGCCTTCTGTACGCCGAGATACCCCGCAGGGTGCGCACGGCCCGGCCTATGTCCGTGGGACCCCGGAACTCCGCCGACCTCAGCCAGGAGGCTAGCTCGGATACGCCGCTCCGTCCCCGCAGGCGCAGTCCCGCCGCGTCCGGCCTGTCCGAGAACCCGTGGGCGCTCAGGGACAGCCCCAGCTCCAGGCAGAGGTAGCCCAGGGAAAGCACCAGGCTGCCGTAGGAATCCCGGTCCGCCGCGGACAGGCTACCGGAGAGGTCCACCAGGAAGGCGACGCCCTCGGTCTCCTCCTCGTAGTACTCCCGGACGAAGGTCCGGTCCGTCCGGCCCAGGAGCCTCCAGTCTATGCTCCTCGGGTCGTCGGAGGGGGCGTATTCCCGGATGGTCTTCAGGTCGAAGCTGGAGCCCGAGCGGCGGAACATGGGGTCCCGGCCGGCCACGCCCCGGGGGAGATGGGCCCGGAGGTTCCGCCTGCGGAAGGCCGCCGCCAGGGCGGGGCACTCGGGATCTACGGAGATCACGGCACTACCGCTCGAAGAATTCCCGGCGCACCGCGTTTCGGGCGGCGGTCAGAATGTCCCGCTTGCGGACGCCGTCCGCCTCGGCGTCGAAGTTGAGTATGACCCGGTGGGCCGACACGTCCTCGAACAGGTCCCCCACGTCGTCGTAGGAAATCGCCGGCCGGCCGGCCAGGGCGGCCTTTGCCTTGGCGGCCTTGAGCAGGGAGATGGCGCAGCGGGGGCTGGCGCCGTAGAGGACATATTTCCGCACCTCCTCCACGGGGGAATGGTCCGGATGGGTGGCCAGCACGAGCTTGGCGATGAAGTTCTTCACCTCCTCCGCGGCGGCCATCTCCCGGGAAGCCTGGGCCCAGAGGGCCAGCACCTCCGAGGTCCGCTCCAGCCCCGCGGGGTTTCCCTCGGGGGGCCGCTCGGAGATCCGCAGGATATCCTTGAGGGCACGGAAATCCGGGGGCGAGAAGCGGAGCTTCATGAAGAACCGGTCCACCTGGGCTTCCGGGAGGGGGTAGGTTCCCTCCAGCTCGATGGGATTCTGGGTGGCGATTACGAAGAAGGGATCCGGCAGGGGGTAGGTTTCGCCCAGGAAGGTGATGCGCCGCTCCTCCATTGCCTCCAGGAAGGCGGACTGGGTCTTCGGGGTGGCCCGGTTGATCTCGTCCCCCAGCACCACGTTCGCGAAGATCGGGCCCCGGTAGAACCGGAACTCCCGTCCCGCGGTTCCGTCCTGGAGGATGTTGGACCCGATGACGTCCAGGGGCATCAGGTCCGGGGTAAACTGGACCCGGCGGAAGTCCAGACCGAAAAAGGCGGCCCAGGCCTTGGCCAGGCTGGTCTTGCCCAGCCCCGGGGCGCCCTCCAGGAGCACGTGGCCGCCGGACAGGAAGGCCGTGAAGAGCCTCTCCAGCAATTCGGGATACCCGACCACCCGGGCACCCACATAGGCCGCGTAGGCCTCGTAGAACGAGCGCACCCGCTCCAGGGCGGCCTCAAAGTCTCGGCTTTCCATCCAGGATTCCTCCCCATGCGAATCGTAACCGGGCCGCGAAGGCCAGGCCCCCGCAGACCGCGAAATTCAGGACGAGACCCCCCAGGATCCCTTGGCGGGGCAGACCCGCGGCCGCGGCGGCGTTGA
>JBGSPT010000385.1:0-1539 GCA_041738475.1 Treponematales bacterium | reverse complement strand
GTTCCCTACATCACGATACCTTCACGACCTTCACAGGGCAGGCCCTTTTCTTGCCGATTCTATCCCTTCGATCACCTTCACGAACTCGTCCACGCTCTCGAAGCTCCTGTACACCGCCATGAACCGCACGTAGGCCACCTTGTCTATGTCGTACAGCCGGTGCAGGACCATGTCCCCCAGGGAGGAGCTGGCGATCTCGTTGGCCCCCTTGCCCCGGACCGCGGCCTCGTCCTCGATCTCGTTCACGATATTCTCTATGGAGAGCTGGGATATCGGGCGCTTTTCCACAGCCCGCTGGACCCCCCGCTCGAGCTTGGCCCGCTCGAAGGGTTCCCGTCGGCCGTCCCGCTTCACGACCATGAGGGGCTTTTCCTCGATACGCTCGTAGCTGGTGAACCGGAACTCGCAGGCCAGGCACTCCCGCCGCCTCCGGATGCTCTCCCCGTTGGCCAGGGTCCGGGAATCGATCACCCGGTCGTCCAGGCTTCCGCAATGTGGACACCTCACGAGGCGCTCCGGCTGAATCGGCATTTTTTTCCGCTCGAACCGCGATCCGACATCCCCTTGGTATCCTTTTTGCAATCAGCATATACAACAAGTAGTAGTACCTTTGACAATCGACTACAGGATATAGTAGCGGAATCGAGAGATGTCAAGGCTTTCCGGAAAAAAATCCCACTTGCGGCGAAAACCTTTCCCCGGGCCGGCAAAGAAGCTATGTTATGGGAAGAACGAAACTCGACCGTTAAAACGGATCAGGGAGGAATCATGACGTTTTCCGAAAAGATCAAGAACCTCGTGAACACCGGATTGGACACCTCGAAGGACATCCTGTCCAAGGCGGGGGAAAAAGCCCAGCAGTGGGGCGAGATGGGAGTGCTCAAGGTCGAGATCGTCCAGCTCCGGGGACAGGCGGAAAAAATGACCGCCCGACTGGGCGCCGAGGTCTACGAGATTCTGGTGGAGAAAGGCCAGAAGACGGTAAGCCGGGAAACCCCGGCGGTACGGGAGATCCTGGACAAGATCGCGGAGCTGGACAAGACCGTGGAGGAGAAGGAAACCCAGTTCCGGAAACTCGGGGGGAAGGAAGAGGACCTGAACAAGGCCTGATCCGGGAACTCCGCCGAGGATCCGGCTCCGTACGGCACTGTTCGGATCCCGGGACCTCCCTGCCTTAAAGCTTCCGGACCCTGCAGACGTACATCGGCCCCGCACCCCGGGCCGCGTCGGGGAGGACCAGGATTCCGTACTCGGTCCGCTCGAACACGGGGCCTTCCGGCGTCTCCTCCTCTGTCACCGGCTCGAAGAGGACCCGGCCGCCGTATTTTGCGGCCAGGCGCCCGGCCACCCCGTCGTTCTCTTCCGGGGACAGGGCGCAGGTGGAGTACACCAGGGAACCTCCTGCCTTGAGCATAAGGAAGGCCGCGGACAGCAGGGACCACTGCCGGGCAGCGAGGTTCCGCACCCGGGCCTCCGTCCAGGCGTCCAGGTGGGCCGGAGAGGCCAGGACATGCCGTTCGCTGGAGCAGGGGGCGTCCA
>JBGSPT010000383.1:0-8494 GCA_041738475.1 Treponematales bacterium | reverse complement strand
GGCCGCCTGGTCCAGGGCGATGGTGAAGGAGGCGCAGGAGGCCCCCACGTCGTAGGCTCCCGCGTCCGTCTCGCCTCCCTGCAGGCGGCCCTGGACCAGGATGGCCGTGGCGGGGCTCACGTACTCCGGGGTGTCCGTGCCCACGACGAAGAGGCCGACCTCCCGGGGGTCCACCCCCGCGTCCGCCAGGGCCGCCCGGGAGGCCTTTTCCGCGAAGTCCGCGGTGGTTTCAGGTATGCCCCGGAGGCGGGCGATATGCCGGGCCCGGATCCCGAGCTTCTCCTCGTGCTTGGCCGCGTCGAACTCGATCCCCGCCAGGTTCATGAGTTCCGGGTTGTCGATGGGTTCTCCGGGGGCGTAGATCCCCGTGCCGATGATTTTCGCCTTCGCCATGTCCGCCTCCATTCCCCCGCCGCCCCGGAATGCCGCTCCCCGGGCCGCCGGCTTCAACCCGGGGTCCCCACGCCCCGGGTCAGGTACGCCCCCAGGGATCGCACGACGTTTCGTACGTTCTGGGGGGATTCGTCGAACGCCACCTCGATACCGAAGTAGTGGGAGATACCCATCAGGTAGTTGATGACCGTGGGATGGTGCAGGGCTCCCAGGTCTCCGAGGTTTTTCTCGTAACCCGCCTGGAAGGCGTCGTAGTATTCCTTGACCGCTCCGGGAAGGACGAACTCGGCTTCCCGTACGATGGGGTAGCAGTGGGGGTCCAGGGTCAGGAAAAACGAGAAGAGGTAGATGCCCTGGAGTTCCTGTTCCAGCCTGGTCAGGTCGTGGTCCAGGTTTATGGAGATGAAACCCCGGATCTCCCGACCCACGAGGTCGATGATCTCGGCGAAAAAGGCTTCCTTGCTCTCGAAGTAGGTGTAGAAGGAGCCTACGGCCAGGTCGAGACTTCCGGTTATGTCGTGTATGTTGGTCTCGTGATAACCCCGCTCTCCGAAGAGCCGCTTGCCCGACTTGATCAGCCGGTCCCGGGTGCCTTCCTCCAGAGAGATCGGCAGGGGACGCACTACCACGTCGAAGATCCGGCCGAATCGGGGTTCCCCGGCGTCCCGGAAGATGCCCGCCCCCAGGATGGCCTCCAGGGTGTCGTACTCGAAGGGTGTTCCGTGGAAGGCTCTCCGGATCGCGCAGAACCGGAGTCCGGCAGCCGCGGCCAGGTACTCCGGGATCTCCGCCTTCCGCCCCAGGACACCCGAGACGGCGTCGATGTACTGGCCGGTCAGGCGTTTTTCGTACTCGAAGAACCGGTACTGGCCTTCACGGAAGATGGAGACCAGGTCCCGGTGTTCGGTGGAATAGTCGGCCACGGACCGGACGAAGGAGCGGATGCGCTCCTCCACGGACGCTCCGCGGACTCCGGCCAACAACTCGCCGATGGACTTTAGAACGGACTCCAGGATCAGCCGGAAGATCTCTTCCTTGCTGCGGAAGTAGCGGTAAAAGAGGCCGTTGGAAACCCCGGCCTCCCGGCAGATCTCCGCTACCGAGACGACGGCGAACCACTTGCGGGCGAAGAGGCGGATCGCGGCAGCCACGAGGGCTTCCCGGGTTGTGGTTGGATTTGAGGTTTTCATAAGAACCGATTCAGCTGTCATCTCGAACCCGAGTATACACCCGGCCCGGAAAGGGCGCAAGCGAGAAAAAGGCTGTCTTGAACTCACCACGGAGCACACGGAGGAAGGCTGCAATCCAAGAAGAGAGACAGGATAACAGGATTAAGAACGGATGAACAGGATGGGACGTAGGGAAGTGGGCATATTCTTCCCATATCTTTTCCTGTTGATCCTGGTACATCCTGGTATCCTGTCTCTCCTTTCCTTTTTCTCCGTGCTCTCCGTGACCTCCGTGGTTCATTCCTGAAGGTCAGGGAGCGTTTTCTTCTTGACGGATCCGGGAAACGGGTGTACTACAGGAAGTGAGAGGTGATTCATACCTTATGCCAGATCATGTAGGAATTACGGGCATCGGAACCTATATCCCCCCGACAAGAGTGTCCGCGGCGGACTTGGCGGCCGCCTCGGGGCTTCCCGAGGACGTGGTGGCCGCCAAGTTCGGGGTGCTCGGAAAACCCGTCGCGGGTTCCTCCGAGCCCACGAGCGAACTGGGTCTTCGGGCCGCGAAGGAGGCGCTCCGGGACGCGGGCATATCCGCCGGGGACCTGGACCTGGTGATCTGGTGCGGGGCCCAGCACAAGGACTACCCCTGCTGGCTGGCGGGGCTCTCGGTGGCCAATCGGCTGGGGGCGGATCGGGCCTGGAGCTTCGATATGGAAGCCATGTGCGGGTCCATGATGGCGGCCCTGGACGTGGCAAAGTCCTTGATGCTCGCCCGGGACGATCTGCGGACGGTCCTTCTGGTCTCCGGATACCGCAACAACGACCTGATCGACCCCGCCGAGCCCACGACACGGTTCATGCTGGACGTGGGGTCCGGGGGTGCGGCCTGCGTGCTCCGGAAGAACGCGGGGCATAACGTGATCCTGTCCAGTGCCTTCCGGGGAGACGGGTCCTTTTCCGAGATGTGCGTGGTGCCCGTGCTGGGCTCCAAGGCCTGGCCCCCGAAGAGCGGGGACGCGGACCGGCCCTTCTTCATGGTGCCCGACGAGGAAGCCTTCAAGAAGAAGCTGGGGGAGACCACGATGCCGAACTTCTACGCGGTCATCCGGGACTCCCTGGCCAAGAGCGGGCTTTCCGAAAAGGACATAGGCTACCTGGCCATCCTCCATTTTAAGCGCAGCGCCCACTTGGCGGTCCTGGCGGAGCTGGGCCTCCCGGAATCCCGTACCACCTATCTGGAGGACTACGGGCACCTGGGGCAGAACGACCAGCTCCTCTCGCTTCAGCTGGGCCTGGAGTCCGGTAAGATCCGGGACGGGATGAACGTGGTGCTGGTCGGGGCGGGGTTGGGTTTCGTGTGGGCCGCCACGACGGTCCGATGGGGGCCGTACCCGGGGTGATCGTTCGAGGACAGATAGCCGGGCCCCTGAACGAGGGCCGCGATATATAGGGGATCCGCACGGCGCCGTCGGCGCCGCGTCGACATAGCTTGTTCCGAAACGCCGGCCCCGAAGGGCGCCGGTCAAGGAGGCTCATGATGAAACGGACTTTTGTCGCCCTCGCCCTGATCGCGGCGGCGGCGATGGCGTTCGGCCAGGGCACGATCAAGATCGGCGCCACCTGGCCCCTCGCGGACATCACCGGAAAGCAGGGCAGCTTGGCCGCCCAGCAGGCGGTGGACGAGATCAACAAGGCCGGCGGCGTTCTCGGGCGCCAGCTAGAGCTGATCGTCGTGGATGACGAGCTCAAGGCCGACAAGGGAGCCGCTGCCATCGAGAAGCTGGTCACCGTGGACAATGTCGACGTGATCATCGGCGGCATGGCCTCCGGCGTGGCCCTGGGACAGGTCCCGGCGATGAAGAAGTACGGAAAGGTCGTCGTCTCCACCGGCGCCGCGAGCTACAAGGTCGAGGAGGCCCTGGGCAAGGACGCGGACTGGTACTTCCACCTGCATCCCTGGGACTACAACCAGGGGGCTTCCTACGTGCAGGGCTGGGACGAGATACAGGCCAAGTTCTCCAACGTGAAGGTGAGGAAGATCTTCCTGGCCTACGAGGAAGGAGCCTTCGGCAAGGCTTCCTGGGACGCAACCAAGACCCTGTTCGGGGCCGGCGGCCGCTATGTGGTGGACGGCGCCTCCTTTAAGAGCGCGGCCCTGGGCGGAGGCGACTACGGCGCCATGCTCGAGGCGGCCAAGGAGTCCAAGCCCGACCTCTTCCTGTGGGCGGGCTACGACGCGGACGCCCTCCCCATGCTGGAGCAGGCCAAGGCCATGAAGTTCACCCCGAAGATCTATCTCGGAGCGCCCCCCGGATGGCCCGTGGGCTTCGGAACCTCCCGGCTGTCCGAGAACGTCATGTTCTACGGCATGTGGGCTCCCTCGATCAACAACGTGAGCCCGGCGAGCAAGAAGTTCTACGACGGCTTCGTGGCCAAGTACAAGGCCGAGCCGGCCACCTACTTCGCGCCCCTGTCCTATTCCGCGGTCTACATCGTTGCGGACGCGATCAAGCGCGCTGGGTCCACGGATACCGCCTCCCTGATCAAGGCCCTGGAGGCCACCAAGTACGAGTCCCCCCTGGGGCAGACCATCACCTTCACCCCGGCGAACATCATCAAGCACCAGGGCGTGAAGAACCAGAAGATCCTGCAGTGGCAGATGGGCCGCCAGGAAGTGATCTGGCCCTTCGAGTCCGCCACCGCCAAGCCCGTGTATCCCTTCCCCAAGTGGAAGTGATACCCGGCTGAATATCCACCGCCGATGCTATCCAAAAAGCTTGTCTAGCTTTTTGGATAGCTGGTTTAAGGCAGCAGTTTCTAACGTTCGAAGCTCGAACGTTAGAAACTGCAAGGAGTGTCCCCGAAGTAACCGACGCAGGGGACACTCCGGGCGGCGTATTTTTTTGAAAAGGGAACCCGATGGCGAATAAACGGAATCTGACGGTCGCGCTGGCCCTGGGGGCTGTGGTGATCGGTATCCTGGTATGGCGCCCGACCGTGCTCATCTACGGCCTACAGGCAGCCGGTCTCTACGCGTCCATCGCGATACCCATGGGCCTGATCCTGGGTATCGTTCACATCGTGAACCTGGCCCACGGGGAGTTCATGATGGCCGCTTCCTACCTGACCTACATGGTCTGCAGGGCGACGGGCATGGATCCCTACCTGGCCCTGGTGCCGGTAGCAGCGGTCACGGCCGCCTTCGGCTTCCTGATCTACAGGTTGACCATACGACGGGCCCTGAAGGCCCCGGAGCTCAACCAGCTCATCCTGACCTTCGGCCTGGCCATCCTGCTGACCCAGGCCGCCAACCTGGCCTTCACCTCCCAGACCCGGAAGATCTCCTTCGACTACGTCTCCGCTTCCGTGGACATAGGGGAGCTTTCCTTCGGGATTTACAACTTCGTGTTCGTCGTCATCGCGGTGGCCATGGTCGTGGGCCTCCGGCTCTTCCTGACCCGAACCACAGCGGGCAAGGCGGCCCTGGCGGTGGGGCAGAACCCCCGGGGTGCGGCCATCGTGGGGATCGACGTGGACCGGACCTACGCCCTCGTGTTCTCCCTGGCCTCCGCCCTGGTGGGCATGATGGGGGCGGTGTTCATCACCCGGGCCTCGATCTTTCCGGCGGTCGGCAGCCCCTTCACCATGAAAAGTTTCTGCCTGATCGCAATGGCCGGGGTCGGGAACATCCCCGGCATCCTGGCCTCCAGCGTCCTGCTCGGGGTGTCCGAGAATTTCCTCAAGGCCTTCCGCGGGACCCGCGGCTGGGCGGACATCGTCTTCTTCGTCCTGATCATCACGGTGATCCTGGGGCGCTCGATCCGGGGGAAAAAGGCATGAAGAGGAACACCCTGTACATAGCGGCCGCGGCCGCCGCGGTCCTCATGGCCGCCCTTCCCGCCTTCCTGGGCGCCTATCCCCTGAACGTGGCCCGGAGCGTCATGACCTACATGGCCCTGGCGGTCTCCTGGGACATGCTTCTCAGGTCCGGGCAGATATCCTTCGGCATAGCCGGGCTCTTCGGCCTGGGATCCTACGCCTCGGCCCTCCTGGTGCTCCGGGCCGGGATGGATCCGGCCGTTAGTCTGGTCTTTGCGACCATCCTTACAGGAATTCTGGCCTTCGCGATCGGCTTCGCGGTCCTCCGCCTCAGGGCCATGTACTTTTCCATAACGACCCTGGCCCTGGCGGAGATCTTCCGGATCGTCCTCCATAACCTGCACGATTTTTCCGGAGGACCCGAAGGGGTTGTGCTTCCGGAAGTGATCTTCGGCGGGGACGCCCGCGCCCTCTACTGGCTCTGCCTGGGGGGCCTGGCGGTGACCCTGGGGGTCTCCTGGTACTTCGAGAAGAGCAAGCTCCACCTGGCCCTGACGGCCATCCGGAACGACGAGACCAGCGCCCGGTCCAGCGGGGTGGACATCTTCCGCTACCTCCTCGTCGCCTTCACGGTCACCTCGACCCTCCAGGGCATGATGGGGGCCATCCAGGTCCAGTCCTACGGCTTCACCACCCCCGAGACGGCCTTCGACGCGAACTTCACCCTCCTGCCCCTGGCCATGGCCCTGCTGGGGGGCATCCACAGCACGATCGGCCCCATGGCGGGGGCCGTGCTCCTGGGCATCGCCTCGGAGTGGCTCAAACTCAAGATCCCCTACGGCCACCTGGTGGTTTACGGCATCATCATCGTACTGGTGATCCTGCTCATGCCCCGAGGTCTTGTCGGGCTGGCCAGGAAACGCCTGACCGGGAGGCGCGCATGAAGACCCTGCAGACGGAACACCTAACCAAGCGTTTCCTGGGCCTGGTGGCGGTGAACGACGTATCCTTCTCCCTGGACGCGGGAGAGATCCTGGGGATCATCGGACCCAACGGGGCGGGCAAGACGACCTTCATCCACTTGGTGTCCGGGATCCTCATGCCCAGCTCCGGCAAGGTACTGTACAAGGGCCGGGACGTCACGTACGCCCCCGCCCACGAGCGGGCCCGGGCGGGCATAGCCCGGACCTTCCAGCTCATCCACCCCCTGGAAAACCTCACGGTTGTGGAGAACGTCATGATCGGAGCGGTTTTCAGCCGCCGTCAGTCCCTGAAGGAAGCCCGGAAGTCCGCGGAGCATATCTGCGATTCCCTCCAGCTGGGAGACCTGGGCCGGGATACCGCCAGCCTGTCCATCCTGGAGATCAAGAAGATGGAGATAGCCCGGGCCCTGGCCAACGGGCCGGAAGTCCTCTTCCTGGACGAAGTGATGGCAGGACTCAACACCGACGAGACCCGGCAGATGATCTCCATGGTCAAGGCCATCGCAAAGGAGCGGGGCCTCGCCGTGGGGGTCGTGGAGCACGTGATGGGTGTGATCCGGGAGCTGACCGAGCGGGTCATCGTCCTTGAGTCCGGCGAGCTGATCGCCGAGGGCCCGTACTCCGAGGTTTCCAAGAACCCGAGGGTCATCGAGGCCTACTTGGGAGGCGCGGCATGATCCTGGAAACGAAAAACCTCACCTGCGGGTACGGCAAGCTCCCGGTCCTGCGGGACGTGAACATCCGCATCGGGGCCGAGTCGGTAGCCCTGATCGGACCCAACGGGGCGGGCAAGACCACGTTGATCAACGCCGTCACGGGCCTGGTTAAGCCCTGGGGAGGATCCGTCCTCTTCGACGGCAGGGACTTGGCGGGGCAGGCGACCCACCAGATAGCCAGGGCGGGCATAGCCCTGGTCCCCCAGGAACGGGAACTCTTCCCGGGGATGAGCGTGGCGGATAACCTGGCCCTGGGGGCGGCCTATATACCCCGGGCCCAGGGCCAGGAGGAACGCCTCCTAGATCAGGTGGTACGGCTTTTCCCGATCCTTTCGGAGCGGTACCGGCAGATCGTGGGCACCATGAGCGGAGGCCAGCAGAGGATGGTTGCCATAGCCCGGGCCCTTATGGCCAATCCGAAGCTCCTTATCCTGGACGAGCCCTCCCTGGGCCTCCAGCCCTCCATCGTATCCGAGGTCTTCGACCGCCTTTCGGAGCTCAAGAAGGACGTGGCCATCCTGGTCACCGAGCAGAACGTGAAGGAAAGCCTCCGTTCCGTGGACCGGGGTTACGTCCTGGAAAACGGGATCGTGGTCCTGGACGGCGCGGCCGCCGACCTGGCCAAGGATCCCCACGTCGAGGCTTCCTACCTGGGGCTGTGATATGGAAAAGATCGAGATCGAGGGTTGCGGCCTTGCGTACGAGCTGAGCGGCGAAGGTTCGCGGACCGTCGCCCTCCTCAACGGAATCGCCATGTCGATCTCCCACTGGAAACCGATCGCCGAGCGCCTGGCCGCGGCGGGCTTCCGGGTGCTATCCCACGACATGCGGGGCCAGCTCCTCTCGGGAAAACCCGGGGGCTACACCCTGGAGGGCCATGCCCGGGACCTGGCGGCCCTGATGGATCATCTAGGGATACCGAAGCTCCACGTCCTGGGCACCTCCTACGGGGCGGAGGTGGCACTCACCTTCGCCCGGGACTTCCCGGACCGGGTGGAGAGCCTGGTCCTGGTGGACGGGGTCAGCGAAACCGACGCCCTCCTGACCGCGGCGGTGGAATCCTGGAGCCGGGCGGCCCGGACGGATCCGGGCCTCTTCTACAGAACCATCATCCCGTGGAACTATTCCTCCGGGTACATCGAGGCCAACCGGGAGGCCCTGGACAAGCGGGAGGCCGTGATCCGATCCCTCCCGCCGGACTACTTCGAGGCCTTCGCAGGGCTCTGCGAGGCCTTCCTCAAGATCGACCTGACCAAGGATCTGGGCCGGATCCGGTGCCCTACCCTGGTGGTCGTGGCGGACAAGGACATCCTGAAGCACCGGGGCTTCTCCGAGATCCTGGTCCGGGGGATCCCGGGCGCCCGGCTGGCCGTGATCCCCGGGGCAGGCCACGCGGTGGTCGTGGAGGCAC
>JBGSPT010000336.1:0-13785 GCA_041738475.1 Treponematales bacterium | reverse complement strand
CCGGACCCGCTCCGGAAGGTCGTCCGCCCTTGTGCCGGGATCCACGACACGGGGGGGCTTCCCCGGGCCTCCCCCGTGCCTCGTCTTCCTCCCAGGCCCGGTCGTAGGCCGAAAGGATCCGGTCCAGGGTCGACTTCCCCGACCGCTCCAGGACCATGGAAAGGTGGGCGTGGGAGTCCGTGCGGATTTCCGGTTCCGGAGCCTCCGTCACCGTGCGGCCTCGAAGGCCAGCTTCCCGCCCGAGAGGACCACCTTCACCCGGCCGCCCTCCCTGATCTTCCCGGCCAGGACGTCCCGGGCCAGGGGGTTCTGGAGCTCGTTCTGCACCGCCCGCTTCAGGGGGCGCGCCCCGAACAGCGGATCGTAGCCCGTCTCGGCGAGCTGGGCCTTGGCCTCGGGGCTCACCTCCAGGGCGATCTTCCGGGACTCCAGCCGCTTGGCCAGGAGTGCGATCTGGAGGTCCACGATGCCCAGGATCTCCTTCTTCCCGAGTCGCTCGAACAGGACGATCTCGTCGATGCGGTTCAGGAACTCGGGCTTGAAACTGGCCCGCAGGAGCTGGTCGATCGCGGGCTTGACAGCCTTCATGGACTCCGCTGCCAGGATGAGGTCGCTGCCCAGGTTGCTGGTCAGGATGACGATGGCGTTCTTGAAATCCACCACCCTCCCCTGCCCGTCCGTCAGGCGTCCGTCGTCCAGGAGCTGAAGAAGGACGTTGAAGACGTCGGGGTGGGCCTTCTCGATCTCGTCGAAAAGGACGACGCTGTAGGGCCGGCGGCGGACCGCCTCGGTAAGCTGGCCGCCCTCGTCGTAGCCCACGTAGCCCGGGGGCGCCCCGATCAGGCGGCTCACGGAGTGCTTCTCCCCGTACTCGCTCATGTCGATCCGGGTAAGGGACTTTTCGTCGTTGAAGAGGAACTCCGCCAGGGTCTTGGCCAGCTCGGTCTTGCCCACCCCGGTGGGGCCGATGAAAAGGAAGCTCCCCAAGGGGCGGTTGGGGTCCGAGAGTCCCGCCCGGTTGCGGCGGATCGCGTCGGCGACCGCCCTGATCGCCGCCTCCTGGCCCAAGACCCTGCGTCCCAGGACTTTTTCAAGCTCCAGGTACTTCTGGGCCTCCCCGGAGAGCATCTTGGACACGGGTATGCCGGTCCAGGTGGATACCACCCGGGCTATGTCCTCCTCGGACACTTCCTCCCGGAGCAGACGGGTCTCGTCGTCCTGCTTCCCGATCTCGGCGCTCACCTCGGCCAGGCGCTTTTCGGCCTCCAACAGGCGGCCGTACTTGATCTCCGCGGCCTTGGCCAGGTTGCCCTCCCTCTCGTAGCGCTGTTCCTCGATCTTGAGGCGCTCCAGGCTCTCCTTCAGTTTGCGGATCTCGCCGATCTTGTCCTTCTCGGCGGTCCACCGGAGCTTCATGGAGTCCCTCCGGCTCCGGACCTCGGCCAGTTCCTTCTCCAGCTTGGAAAGGCGCTCCTTGGAGCCCGGGTCCGCCTCCTTGGAAAGGGCCTGCCTTTCGATGGTGAGCTGGAGGATCCGGCGTTCCGCCTGGTCCAGCTCGGTGGGCTGGCTTTCGATCTCCATCTTGATCCGGCTGGCCGCCTCGTCCACCAGGTCGATGGCCTTGTCCGGGAGGAAGCGGCTGGTGATATAGCGGTCCGAGAGGGTCGCAGCGGCGATCAGGGCCTCGTCCCGGATCCGGACGCCGTGGTGGACCTCATAGCGCTCCGCCAAGCCCCGGAGTATCGCGATGGTATCTTCCACCGAGGGTTCACCGCAGAACACGGGCTGGAAGCGGCGCTCCAAGGCCGCGTCCTTCTCGATGTGCTTGCGGTACTCGTCCAGGGTGGTGGCCCCGACGGCCTTGAGTTCCCCCCGGGCCAGGGCGGGCTTCAGGAGGTTGGAGGCGTCCATGGCCCCCTCGGCGGCTCCCGCGCCCACCAGGGTGTGGAGCTCGTCTATAAAGAGGATGATCTTGCCGTCGGACTTCTGGATCTCCTCGATCACGGCTTTGAGGCGTTCCTCGAACTCCCCCCGGAACTTGGAGCCCGCCACAAGGGACCCCAGGTCCAGGGCCAACAGCTTCTTGCTTCGCAGGCTGTCCGGCACGTCCCCGGCCACGATCCGGCGGGCCAGGCCCTCCACGATGGCGGTCTTCCCTACCCCGGGTTCCCCGATCAGGACGGGGTTGTTCTTGGTACGGCGGGAAAGGACCTGCATGACCCGGCGGATTTCCTCGTCCCGGCCGATCACGGGGTCCAGCTTCTCCGCCCGGGCCAGGGCGGTCAGATCCCGGCAGTAGCGCTCCAAAACCTGGTACTTGGCCTCCGCCTCGGGATCCGCCGCGCGCCGGCTGCCGCGCACGGCCTTGAGGGCTTCCAGGACCGCGGTTTTCACGATCCCCCGGTCCCGGAGAAGTCCTCCCACGGGCCCTTCGTCGCCGATCAGGGCCAGGAGGAGGTGCTCGGTGGCCACGTAGTCGTCCTTCAGGGCCTTGGCCTCCCCCTCGGCCTTCGCGAAGACCTTGGAGGCCGACGGCGAGAGATAGACCTGGGCGGCTTCCCCGAAGACCTTGGGTTTCTTCGCGATCAGGGCCCGGGCGGCGGACAGCAGGTCCGGAACGTCCACTTCCAGGCGGGTCAGGAGGGGGGCGACGACCCCGTCCTCCTGGTCCAGGAGGGCCGCCAGGAGGTGGTCGGTATCGATCTGTCCGTGGTCGCCCTGCCGGGCCAAAGTCGTGGCCGCCTGCAGAACTTCCTGTGTCTTGGTGGTGTAGCGATCGTAGTCCATGGAATTGAATATACCTCCGCCGTGTGAGGAGCGGGAAGAGTCGAACAAGTCACGAAGAAGGGGCGCTGCGGAATCCCAGGGTCTCACTAGGTCCTCGCCCCTTGCCGTTTTGTCCGCGGATACCAAAACCTCGTATCGTTTGTTCACGATGAAGCGGGGGGCTGCGGAATCGTTCGACCCTGGGTTCCTCCGCGCCGCTTCATGCAATAACGGGTTAAGCTATTCCCGCGATATCTATATGGTGGTACTATCGCATATCAGATGTGATCTAGGCGGGCAGCTCAGACTCCATCGAAAGAACGCGCGGGTGCGGAGGGGACCCCCCGGTGCGCGATTCCGCAGGAGCGAAGCGACGAGGACGCAGCGCGCCGGGGGGTCCCCGCAGCAGGCCCCGCGTGCGTTCAGTCTATCCTGAACCGCCCGGGATAGGATGGGACATGGATCAACGAGTGATTTTGTTGCACGGTTTCGAGGGCGATTCCCTCATCACCGCGGTGCGGTCGATCAAGGCGGTCCTGCCGGACCCGGGGAGCATCGCCTTCGCCTCGACGACCCCGGTCAACGTGGAATGGAAGGTCGGGGAGCTTGTCGAGCATGTGGCGGAGGAGCACGAGGCGTTCCGTGCCGCCCGGTCCGAACCGGGCTGAGGGTGCGGGCTGGACCGCCGGACCGAAGGGACCGGGCTTCTTACCCTCGAATTGGACGGTTCACTCCGCCCGGATGCCGGGCACCTTGCGGCGCAGCTCCTCGACGAAGTGCTCCCCCGTGTATCCCTGTCGGAGGGCCAGGAATACGGCGTTGTCCTGGCCTGCGAGGGTTCCCAGGGAGCATTCGAATCCAAGGCTGTCCAGGGCCAGCGCGACGGTGGCGGAATGCCCGGAGAAGGTATGGACCACGACCATGGAGGAGTTCCAGTCCGCGGAAACGTAGCCGCGCTGGAGGTCCTGGATGAAGCTAGCGTCGGTCTCCCTGCGTTCGTCGTCGGAGGGAACCGAATAGTAGTACCCCGACTCTCCCGCGGAGATCTTGCCCACCTTCAGGGCCTTGAGATCCCGGGAAAGCGTGGCCTGGGTCAGTATGAATCCCTCGGCTTCCAGGAATTTCAGGAGACTTTCCTGCGATTCGATGCGATGCGCCCGAATCAGCCGCAATATCGCCTTAAGGCGTTCCGATCGCTCCTTGGAGTCTTTCACGTTCCCGCCCTCGATTGTATGCTGTGCTCCTATCATGCCACGGGCGCGTTGTTCTTGCAAGCTCGAAGGCGCCCGGACCGGCTGATCAGAATTCCTGGTGAATCCGCGGGGTGATGCCGATACAATAATGGGGGGGCGTACACAGGATGGAATCCAAAGGCGCAGAGAAAAAACCGGGAACGCCTCGGGAGATGAAGCTCTCCTTCAGTCCCGGGGGTCACAAGAACGACGGTTATGTGGAGATCTCCGTACCCGAGGACGCCATGGAGGTCCGGGCTGCGTTCCACCCCGCCGTGGGGGGCGGCGCACCCCTGACCCAGGAGTATGTCCGGGAACTCCTTTCCCGGGCGGGTGTGACCGAAGGCATCCTTGAGGAGGTCATCGGGGATTCCGTGCTCGCCTGCAACCTGGATCAACACCCCCTGAGGGACGTCGTGATAGCCCGGGGCACCTTTCCGGAAGAGGAAATTCCGGAACACCTCAAACTCCTGGAACGCTTCGAGCAGTCCCCCCTGGAATCGGCCGTATCCGACGGATCCGTGGATTGGAAGGACCTGTCCCCGGTGATCGTGGTCACCCGGGGCGAGAGGATCGCCGAGCGGATCCTGGCCCGGGACGGAACCGCCGGGCGGACGGTCCGCGGCGAGGCGGTTCCCGCAAAAAAACGCTCGGTGACCCAGTACCTGCCCGGCCGCAACGTGCGCTTGGACGGGGAATCCCTGATCGCGGATGTAGACGGACGTTTCGCCCTTTCGGGCAACAGGATCGACGTGGAAGAGGTCCTGGTGGCCAAGGGCGGCGTCGGCTACCATACGGGACACATCGTGTTCCCCGGGGACGTCACGATCGAGGGTCCCGTCCGGGACGGGTTCAAGGTCCATTCCGGAGGGTCCATCCTGGCGAAGGACACCATGGACGTCTTCGACGTGAACGCCAAGAAGGATATAACCTGCATGGGCGGGCTCATCGGGCATCAAAAGGGTTTCCTGAAGGCGGGAGGCGAGCTTCGGGCCAAGTTCGCCCAGAATTGCCGAATCGCCGTGCGCGGCGACGTCTTCATCCCGGGCTCCCTGGTATCCAGCCGCCTCTTTACCCTGGGGATGCTGGAGATGGGAGACAAGGGGAGGATCCTGGCGGGGGAAACCTTCGCGGTCCACGGGGTGCGCTGCGGCTGGATCGGATCGGACACGGGCCAGACGACGTACGTGCACGTAGGCATCGATTTTACCGTCCAACAGAGGCTGGACCTGGCGAACGAACGCCTCCGGCTGATCCAGATGAAAAGGGACAAGCTGGAGGAGCTCGCGAAGACCCGGCCGAGCGCCAAGCTGGAGGCCCTCAAGAAGGAGCTGGACCAGGCGGCCGCGGAGCTTTCCGCGCTTATCTCCGATCTTCTGCCCAAACTGGACGCGGACGAGCGAGCCTTCGTGGAGCTCCACGGTGGGGCATTCCCGGGGGCAATCATCGAGATTTGCCGGGTCCGGTTCCAGATCCAGGAGGAGATGAAAAAAGCCGTCTTCCGTCTGGACAAGGCCTCCGGACGCGTAATCCAGGAACGGGCGTAGACCGCGGCCGGATTTATACCCGCCGCGGCAGACCTTAAAAAAAGCGCTTCCGAACCCGTATTGCCGAGTTTCCCCGCTTCCGCTACTCTGGGCCATCGTGTTCACCGACCGAGATTGGATGTCCCAGCTGGCGGAATCCGTCCGCGACGCCTCTGCCTTGACCCTCCGGATCCCCCTGGACCCGGAAACGGAATCCGCTGTCGCCGCCCTGAAGGAATCCCCTGTCCTGCCCCTCCGGGTGACGCCCTATTGGCTCTCCCTGGCGGGGCCCGGGTCCGGGGATCCGATCCTCGCCCAGTGCCTGCATTCGCCCCGGGAATTCGAGCCGGACCCCCCGGCCCTGGCGGATCCCCTGGGGGAGGCCCTGCACCGCGCCGCGCCGTCCCTGGTACGGCAATACCGGTCCCGGGCCCTGCTCCGGGCGTCCGGGGAATGCGCGGTCCACTGCCGCCATTGCTTCCGGAGGGCCCTCCTGCCCTCGGAGCGGGGATTTATAAACCCCGGGGATCAGGCCGCGGCCTCCGCCTGGCTGGCGGATCGCCCGGAAATCCGGGAGATCCTGGTCTCCGGGGGGGACCCCCTCATCGCCTCGGACGACAGGTTCGGAAATCTGCTCTCCGCCCTGCGCCGCGCCCGGCCGGAAGCTGTTCTTCGCATATGCACCCGCTGTCCCTCCACCCTGCCCATGCGCTTCACCCCCGGCCTCGTCGCACTCCTGCGCTCCTTCCGGCCCCTGCGGGTGGTCGCCCACTTTAACCACCCCCGAGAGCTTTCTGCCCAAGCGGACGAGGCCCTGGGGGTCCTGATCGACGCGGGCATCCCCGTGTCGGTACAGACGGTCCTCCTGCGGGGGATCAACGACGATCCGGATGTCCTGGAAAGCCTCTTTTCCGGATTGGTCCGCAGGGGAACCCAGCCCTACTACCTGTTCCAGGCGGACCTCGCCGCCGGCACCGCCCACTTCCGCTGTCCCCTGTCCCGGGGCCTCGAGATCTACGCGGAGCTCCGGAAAAGGCTGTCCGGAATGGAACTCCCCAGATATGCCGTGGACGCCCCCGGGGGCGGCGGAAAGGTCTTCCTGCCCGAGGGCATCGCCGGAAAGGAAGGGGATCGGTATTTCCTGAGCACCCCGGCGGGCGGCCGCGCCGCCTATCCCGCGGATTGACGCGGGCTGCAGCCGGTCCGGGAATGCCGGACATTGCGGTTCGATGCCGCGGTAGTTGCTTTCCCCGGTGGTATGGCTGATATTGAAGGGTGGCGATGAATCCGCAGGGAGGAATCCGGCTATGAAACCCGCCGCGGCCGCTTGTTCGGCGGCCCTGATCCTGGTGCTCCTTTCCGCCTGCGTCCATCCGGGAACCACGGCCCCTTCCGACGCGGGCCCGGGTCCCCGGGCCGCGCTGTCCGCGGCACCGCCGAAACCAGAAAGCTCCTTGACCGCCCTGCCTCCGGAAGCCCGGGACTTCCTATCGGAGCTTCGGAACCGGATACACCGCGGGGACTGGACCTGGGCGGCGGAGAGGGCGGACCCGGCCTTCCTCCGCGCCATGGAAGGCCGGGGTCGGGATCCGTATTTCTACACCTACCTCTTCGCCGCGGGTTCCCTCGCGGGGGAGGACGCCGAGTACGCCCGTTTCGAACTCTTACCCGTCTCCCGGGTACGGGACGTGGCCTGGGAGGATGCCCGGATCGAGGGACCCGCCGCGGTGGTTCAGGGCCGGTTCGTCCTGTCGTCGGGAGCCCCCGTGCCCTTCACCCTCCGGGTGCTGTGGCGCCTGGACCCGCCCCGGATTTTAGGTGTGCAGCCGTGAGACGAATTCTTCCGGATTGAACCACGGATGCACGGAGGACACGGATAAAAGGGAGGTCTGCGATGCAGGATGCGTTTTCGCGCTCGTCCGTCACGTGGGAGATGCTGAGGAGGTTCAGTTGCTCCGAGGCGACATTGACCATCCTGAACGCGGCGGCGGGTCTAGGATGGAAGGAGCTGGAAGAAGCGTCCGATCCGCTTTGCGCCGGACTCGTCGCGGAGATGGACGGGGCGTGTGGAATGCTATGGGGCGCCTCGCTCGCTGCCGGGGTCCGGGCTCGGGCACGGATACCCGACCCTGCGGCCGCCCAGGAAGCTGTGCTCGAGGCAAGTCGTCTGGCTGTCGACGCTTTCCGGAACGCGGGGCACCCGATGAACTGCGCCCAGATCACCGGTTTGGAAAGATGGAACTTCCCCCGCTACATGCTGAAGGGCGACCTGGGCGTGTGTACACGGCTCATCGCCGGGAACGCCCGAAGGCTTCACGAACTCATCGATCAGGTGATGGATGCTCAGCGACCGGGCGGCACCTCCGCGCCGTGCCGCAATTGCGCGATCGAAGCGTACGAGCAGGTCTGCCGCTCGATCGGCTTCCCGTCCGACGATGTGGGAATCGTTGCGGGAGGATTCGCGGGAGGGCTCGGGCTGTCAGGAAATGCGTGCGGGGCGCTCGCGGCCGCGATCCTCGCCGTGTCCATGAAATACTTCACGGAGCGCTCCAGGCCGAAGCATTCCATGATCCGCTCGGACCTGCAGGGTTTCTTTGTGGGGATCGGCTGGATGAGGCCCTCGATGGAGATCGCCCGTCGATTCCGGGCGAAGTTCCCAGGAAAGACGTGCGCCTCGATCACGGGGCGAACGTTCGCTTCCGCACGGGAGCTTTCCGACCATCTCGAGGACGGCAACTGCTCGCAGGTGCTCGAGGAGGTGGCATCTTCCGCGAAAGCCGCCATCGTGTGATACTCGACGAAGCCCGCAGGGTTTCTTCGCCGCCGGGAGGGCATACGCCCGCCTGGCGCTACTCCCACTCGATCGTCGCCGGGGGCTTGGAGGAGACGTCGTAGGTGACGCGCCCGACCTGGGGCACCCGGTTCGTGATCAGGCTGGAGATCTCCAGGAGGTCCCTCATCGGAAAGGGATACACGTCCGCGGTCATGCCGTCCGAGGAGACGATGGCCCGAAGGGCCAGGACCCAGCCGTAGCGGCGGACGTCCCCGGCCACGCCGACGGACCGGACGGGCAAGAGGACCGCGAAGGCCTGCCAGATCTCGTCATAGAGGCCCCTTCGTTTCAATTCGGATAGGTAGATGTCGTCCGCCTCCCGAAGGACGTCGCACTTCTCCTTCGTCACCTCGCCGAGAACGCGCACCCCAAGGCCGGGGCCCGGGAAGGGATGCCGGCCCACGACCCCCTCCGGGACGCCCAGGAGGCGGCCCAGGGCCCGGACCTCGTCCTTGTACAGCCGATCCAGGGGCTCGATCACCTTTCCCGCCCGGCGTTTTTCCTCCACCAGGGGGGAGCGGACGTTGTGATGGCTCTTGATGACGTGGGCCTTCTTGCCCACCCCCTTGCCGGATTCGATGAGGTCCGTGTACAGGGTTCCCTGGACCAGGAAGGCCTCGGGGATGCCCAGGCGCCCGACCTCCCGCTCCTGTACCGTGATGAACATGTCCCCGATCCGCTTCCGCTTTTCCTCGGGCTCCTCGACGCCCGCCAGGACGTCCAGGAAGTCCTTCTCCGCGTCGATCCGGTGCACATGGGTGGCCCCGAGCCCCTGGAGGGTCCGCATGACCTGCCCGCTCTCGCCCTTGCGCATGAGGCCCGTGTCGATGTACATGAGGTGGACCCGTCCCGGGTCGAGAGTCTTGAGCACCAGGGCGGCGGCGACCGTGGAGTCCACACCGCCGGAGATGAGGAGGAGCACGTCCCCGGAGCCCACGGCATCCCGGATCCGCCCGCCCGCCGCCTCCACATAGCGCTCCATGCTCCACTCCTTGGCGGCCCCGCAGATCCCCGCCGCGAAGTTGCCGAGGATTTCCAAGCCGTGCTCGCAGTGGGAGACCTCGGGATGGAACTGCACACCCCAGAGGGGACGGGATTCGTGGGCCAGGAGGGCCGGGATTCCCGACTCGGAGCAGGCCAGGACCCGGAAGCCCGGCGCCGGGGCCTGGACGGAGTCCCCGTGGCTCATCCAGGACAGGAAGCTCTTCGGCAGACCCCGGGTCAGGGCGTTGTCCTCCTCGACCCGGACCGCCTGACGGCCGTATTCCCGATCCGGCAGGGTCCGCACGGACCCGCCGAAGTCCGCGGTCATCCGCTGGATACCGTAACAGACCCCCAGGACGGGCAGTCCGCACTCGTACACCGCGGGATCCGGCGCCGGGGCGCCCTGCTCGTACACGCTCCAGGGTGAGCCGGAAAGCACGATGCCCTTGACTCCCTCCAGGTCCTGCCCGCCGATTCTCGCGTCCCCGGGAAGGATGGAGGCGTAGACGCCGATCTCCCGGATCCGCCGGGCGATCAACTGGGTGTACTGGCTTCCGAAGTCCAGGATCAGGATCGAGTCCACGGGCTCTCCCTCACGAGGGTCTGGTTGCGCTCGTAGCCCACGGAGACGATCCCGACCGGAGCCTCCGCGAACTCCTCGATGAAGGCGACGTACTCCCGGGCCTCCCGGGGGATGTCGTCCCAGGTCCTCATCCCCCCCAAGGGTGTCTTCCAGCCCCGGAACTTCCGCAGGACGGGCCGGGCGTCGTTCAGGTCCCGGACGGAGGTGGGGAAGTCCTCGACGACCTTACCCCGAATCTTGTAGGCCACGCAGGCCTCGAACTCGTCCAGGGTGTCGTAGACGTCCAGGTGGGTGAGCACCAGGGAGTCGATGGAGTTGGCGTACCGGGCGTACCGCAGGGCCACCAGGTCCAGGTACCCGCAGCGCCGGGGCCTGCCGGTGGTCACCCCGTACTCCCGGCCGGTGTCCCGGATGAAGGTGCACAGGGCTCCCTGGGAATCGGGATCGAACTCCGTAGGGAAGGGACCGTTCCCCACCCGGGTTGTGTAGGCCTTGAAGACCCCCAGGACCTTGTCGATGGCCCGGGGACCGATTCCGCCCTGGGCCGCCGCCCCGGAGGCGTTGGACATGCCGCTGGACACGTAGGGATAGGTTCCCGTATCGATGTCCAGGAGGGCTCCCTGGGCGCCTTCGAAGAGGGTCCAGGAGTTCCTGTGCTGACGCAGAAAGGCCACCAGGTCCACGGACAGGGGAAGGAGCCGCTCGGCGTACCGGGCCAGGAATTCCCGGTCCCCCTCCTCCAGGGTGGCCAGGCGCTCGGGATCCTCCAGGTCCGCCAGGCGGATCCCGTCCCGGGCGGCCTTGACCGAATACGCCACGCCAATCCCCCGGCCGGTGGTGCCGATGGGTTTCCGGCGGGCCGCCTCCTGCTGCTTGTCCATCTCCCGGTACCGGGGCAGGACGATGTGGGCCCGGTCGCTGATCAGGACCCGGCCCTTCCAGTCCACTCCCCGGGATTCCAGCATGGCCAGCTCCGCGAAGAGGGCCTCCGGGTCGATGACCATCCCGCTGCCCAGGACCGTGATCTTATCCGGATACAGGATGCCCGAGGGCACCAGGTGCAGGGCGTACTGTTCCTTGCCCAGGACTATGGTGTGCCCCGCATTGGCCCCCCCGGAAAACCGGACGATGAGCCCCGCGTCCGCGGCCAGGTAGTCCACTATCTTTCCCTTGCCCTCGTCGCCCCACTGGGCGCCGATCACGACGATGTTCAAGTCAGCCTCCTATTTCTGCGGACGGTGGACGGTGGACAGTGAACGGAAGTGAACCAAGAATCGCGGCCGCACCCCACGCCGCGGCGTACACGTCCGCCGCGTTTAGTGATTACATCCGTCCACCGTCCACTGTTCACCGATTACCGCTATAATTCGGCGCTTCCTGGGTTATGGCCACGTCGTGGGCGTGGCTCTCCCGGAGCCCCGAAGACGTGATCCGCACGAAGCGTCCGTACTTCTGCAGCTCCTGGATGGAGCGGCAGCCCGTGTAGCCCATGCCCTTGCGCAGACCCGCCACGATCTGGCCGAGATAGGGCTTGAGCTCCCCCTTGTAGGGGATGCGGCCCTCGATGCCCTCGGGCACGGGCTCCTCGTCCTTGGCCATCTGGTACCTGTCCCCGGCCCCGTCCTTCAGGGCCCCCAAGGAGCCCATGCCCCGGTACTCCTTGTAGATCCGGCCCTCGTAGAGGATCTCCCTGCCCGGGGACTCCTTGAGGCCCGCGAAGAGGTTCCCGATCATGACCGTGGAGGCCCCCGCGGCTACTGCTTTTACCACGTCCCCGGAGTACTTGATCCCTCCGTCGGCGATCACGGGGATCCCCGCCTTGGACGCCTCCTCGGCGCACCAGAGCACGGCGGTGAACTGGGGCACCCCGATGCCCGCCACGATCCGGGTGGTGCAGATGGATCCGGGCCCCACCCCCACCTTCACGGCGTCCGCCCCCGCCTCGACCAGGCGGCGGGCGCCTTCCCGGGTTGCCACGTTCCCGCCGACCACGGGGATCGGGTATTTCGCCTTGATGGCCCGCACCGCCTCGGCCACGTTCCGGGAATCCCCGTGGGCCGTGTCCAGGACCACGAAGTCGCAGCGGGCCGCGGCCAGGAGGGGCATCCGGGCCTCGATATCCTGGGGGCTCACCGCGGCGCCCACTACCAGGCGGCCCCCGGAGTCCACGGCGGCCCGGGGATGGATCTCCCGTTTTTCCATGTCCTTGACCGTGATGAGTCCGGCGAGGCGCCCCGCGGCGTCCACCACCGGAAGCTTCTCGATCTTGTACTGATCGAACTTCTCCCGGGCCTGGGCGGGGGTCGTGTCCCCGGGCACCACCACGGGATCCGGGGTCATAGCGTCCCGGACCAGGGTCCCGTCGTCCCGGCTGAACCGGAGATCCCGGGCGGTGATGATGCCCACCACCCTTCCATCCTTGTCCAGGACGGGGAGCCCCGTGACCCCGTGGCGGGACATCAGGGAACGGACGTCCCGGATGGTCCGGTCCGATTCTATGGTCACCGGGGAGTCGATGATCCAATTGAGATAGCGCTTCACGGTTGAGACGTGCTCCGCCTGTTCCTCGGGCGGAAGGTTCCGGTGGATCACCCCGGCCCCGCCTTCCAGGGCCAGGGCGATGGCCAACCGGTCTTCGGTGACCGTATCCATAGCCGCCGACAGGATCGGCACGTTCAGCCGGATGTCCGCGGCCAGCCGGGTCCGGACGTCCGCCTCCCGGGGGAGTATCTCGGAATACCCCGGGAGCAGGAGCACGTCGTCGTAGGAGAGGGTCTCCTCCATGATAAGTAGCCTCCGCTCGAGAGGCCTGGAGCCTCTCCGGTCGATCGCCGCTCGTGCGCCCGCCAGCGGCGGCCGCCGAGGTCACAGGGCCGCCCGGGGAAACATCTCCCGCGGGTGGTCCGCGTTCGTTCAGCCCGCCCAGCGACGGGCCAGTTCCCGGTACTTCCTGCCGATCCCCCGAGCCTTTTCCGAAGCCAGGCCCCGGTACCGTTCCGGGGCGGAGAAAAATGCCTCGGGGTCCGGGTGCCCCAGGTCCCGGAGGCGTCCGTACAGGATGTCCCGGATCTCCGGGCGGCGCTCCAAAACCTCGGAAAAGGCGATCCCCTCCGACTCCGCCTGGAGGGTCAGCCTGCGGACCTCTTCGTGGGCGTCCGCCCGGCCCGACTCGGCCAGGAGGATGTAGGCGGGTTCGGCCAGCACGGCCCCTCCGCTGGACCTGAGGTTCACCTCCATGCGCTCACGATCCACGGACAGGGAGCGAAGGACCTTGAGCATCCGGTTGGCCGCGGCTCCGAGGCCGGCCAGGAATTCCACGGAAAACCGCTCGCTGGCGGAGTTCGTGAGGTCCCGCTGATGCTCGGAGATCTGGTCCATGAAAAAGGTGAGGACCCTGGGGCAGAAAGCTTTCCAGAGGCTCTTCACGTGCTCGCTGTTCCAGGGATTGCGCTTCTGGGGCATGGTGGAGGAACCCACCTGCGCCCCTCCGAAGGATTCCCGAACCTCGTCGATCTCCTCCCTCTGGAGGTGCCGCAGGTCGTCCGCCAGGTTGGCCAGCACGCCGAAGGCCGTGTTCAGCTCCAAAAGGAGCCGGAGGGCATGCTCGGGCTCAACCAGCTGGGTGGAATGCTCGCTGGGCGAAAGGCCCAGGAAGCCGAGGTAGGTCCTCTCGACCTCCTCGGGGTCCGGATAGATCATGGACAGGGCGTTGTAGGAACCCGTGGCCCCGGCCAGCTTGCCCCGGAGGTCCCGGGCCAGATCCTCCAGGCGGGGCAGGCACTTGCCCAGCCGGGCCGCGTACTCCGCCATGGCGAAGCCGAAGGTGACAGGCACGGCGTGGCGGCCGTGGGTCCGGCCCAC